>JAIKXH010000019.1 GCA_024684215.1 Lachnospiraceae bacterium | reverse complement strand
GTCGGCATAAGAATCTCTGGATGTCGGTGCCATATTTATGACAACAAGCTTTTCACCGCTAAAATAGTCGATAAGCCCTGCCGCCGGATACACTGCCAGTGAGGTCCCCGCGATAATGAGCACCTGCGCCTGCGCAATATAACGAACAGCTTTATTTATTGTATCCTGGTTCAATCCCTCTTCATACAGGACAACATCCGGCTTTATAGGTCCTCCGCATTCATCACATACCGGGAAATCACCGGTGCTGTTCTTTATATAGTCAAAATCAAAGAATTTTCCGCAATGCTCACAGTAATTGCGAAGTGTCGAACCATGGAGTTCAAGCACTTCTTTGCTTCCGGCTTTTTGATGAAGTCCGTCGATATTTTGAGTGATGACCGCTTTTAATTTTCCCGCAGCCTCAAGCTCCGCCAGCTTTTTGTGGCAGGCATTGGGCTCGGCACCTTCTATAAGCATTTTATCTTTGTAAAAACGGTAAAATTCCTTACGGTTTCTCGTATAAAAAGTATGACTCAAGATAGTCTCCGGCGGATAGTCATATTTCTGGTTGTACAATCCGTCCACGCTTCTGAAATCCGGTATACCGCTTTCCGTGGAAACTCCGGCACCGCCGAAAAACACAATGTTATCATAGTTGTTTATGATTTCATTTAACTCTTTTATTTTTTCTGATTCCATTTCCATGCCATACCTCCTGTTTATATTGCTATTCATATGATACCCGTTTTATCTGTAAATTCTTTTTCCGTTTACGATATCGTTTTTTACCTTTGACACTTCTTTTATCCGATAATTCTCCTTACCGCAGCCTTATATTCCGCGCCGTTTTTTGATTTCATTACGGCCTTATACTCCTGCGCCGCATCGGGATAGTTTTTAGACAGATAAGTCCAAAGCTCTTTTAGTTTAAAAAGCACATCCCTCTCACCGCTCATAATGACCATATATTCATCATAGAGCTCGCTCATAAAATCAGATATCCGTTGGTTATATATACCTCTACCGGCATTATGCCTGTTATTATCCATCCGACTGCCGGTATTTTCACGATTTGTATTTGCGTAATCCTCTTTTTCTTTGATTTCTTCCGCCAAAGCAGGATTTATAAGGAGTCCTCTTCCTATCATGACGCCGGATATATCCGGGAATTTTTTAATTATCTCTTCATACCCCGATACGGAATAAATATCGCCATTATATACAACCGGGCTGTTAGCCTTTTTCTTTATGATCTCAAAAGATTCCAAATTGGGGCTTCCCTGATAGTATTCCTCCCTTATTCTCGGGTGGACTATTATCTCCTTAAAGGGGTATTTTGCATATATCTTTGCAAGTTCTTCCGCTTCCTCATGATAAACAAAACCGCATCTTGTCTTTATGGAGATTTCGGGCAGATCGCTTTCCGAAAACAACTCCTCAAAAAACTTCTCAAGCTTATATTTATCCCTCAAAAGTCCCGAGCCTTTTCCTTTAGTTACCACGGTTGCAGCGGGACATCCGAGATTTAAATTCACCTCTCCGTATCCCAGGTTCTTTAACATTTTTGCTGCCCATGCCATATCGCATCCACCGGCGGTCAAAATCTGAGGCACCATATTTTCCTCAAACGGAATGTATTCCCTTGTCTCTCTTTTTTTCAAATGATGAGCGCTTGTGACCACTATAAAAGGCGAAAAATATTTATCTATTCCTCCGAAGTACTTTCTGTGTACTTTACGGTATGTCGGAGTTGTGATTCCCTCCATCGGGGCAAAATATATATTAGTCATTATAGGTTTCCAAAAAATTATGTCTCACACCTTTTTGCTTATACTCTATAAGGGTGTCGATATTTACATTCTGTGCCGATCTAAAAATATTGAACGCGATTTCGGGAGACTTGCTCTCTAGCTCATAGATAAGATTTTTTATCTCCTTTCGCTTTGAGCCTTCCTCGCTCTGCGTCACCTTGCAGGCACAGCCTAAAAATGTGAGATTATTGTGATTTTTCCAACGTATTATGTCGCGTTCTCTTATCAGATACAGCGGTCTTATAAGCTCCATTCCCTCAAAATTGGTACTGTGGAGTTTCGGCATCATGCCCTGCATCTGTCCGCCATAAAGCATACCCATCAGTATAGTCTCTATAACATCATCATAATGGTGCCCGAGTGCAATTTTGTTACAGCCGAGTTCCTTTGCCTTGGCATAGAGATTTCCGCGTCTCATCCTGGCGCACATATAACAGATATTGGAACCTATCTCCGTTGTGGCATCAAATATATCCGTCTCAAAAATATGCACGGGTATCTCCATAATCGCTGCGTTTTTCTCAATCTGTGCCCTGTTTGCCGGAGCATACCCGGGGTCCATGACAATAAACTCCAGCTCAAAATTATGCTTTCCGTGACGAATCAGTTCCTGAAAAAGCTTAGCCATAACCATGGAATCTTTTCCGCCCGAAATACAGACGGCTATTTTATCACCGTCGGATATAAGTTCATATTCATTTATTGCCTTGGTGAATTTACACCATATTTCTTTTCTGAATGTCTTTATAATACTGCGCTCTATATCGCGGCAGGTAATCTCTTTTTCTTCCATATCCGTAAATCAGCCTATCTGTATAATGCGTTTGGATCACATAATCTTTCTTGAATATATTCTGCGAGGTGATCAAAATTCACAAAGTATTCTGTGAGATGTTCAAAATTTCTGTGTTCTGCGAGATGATCAAAATTTCTTTCTTGACATATTCTCAATCAAATATTAATATAACTAATCGTGAAATGCAATTAGCGTTCACTCTAAAAATTCATAGCGTTGCCAGGGGTGCAAAGGAAACAAAATTTCCGTAACGCTGAGAATAGGGCAATGTAAATCTACATGCATTCGCCCTAAAACCCTTATTACTTGATCCGGTTAGTACCGGCGGAAGGAGGCATTTAATGTCATTTTTTATTACCCACATTCAGGATCCCGATTACGGGGATTATTACGAACTTGCCAAGCCCGGCTATATTGCAATCATAGCTCTTATGATCATTGCTATCGCCGTAGCTGCGATTATTGTCGGCCGCAAGCAGAAAACCGAACGTTTCTCATCAAAGACTTTGGCTTTTGCCGGAATCGCACTTGCTCTTGCTTTTGCAACATCATTTATCAAATTTGAGATGCCCATGGGCGGCTCCGTTACTTTATTCTCAATGTTTTTCATCACATTTATCGGATATGTATACGGAATCAACGTAGGTCTCATCACTGCATTCGCATACAGCTTATTGCAGTTTATCCAGTCCGGCGGAACATATTTCCTTTCACCGTTCCAGACCTGCTGTGATTACTTTTTCGCATTTACCGCTCTCGGACTTGCCGGAATCTGGTATAAAAAGAAAAACGGTATGCTCATCGGTTACATTGTAGCTTGTCTTGTTCGCGGTTTATTCCACACCGTAGGCGGATATATGTACTGGATGGATTACATGCCCGAGTGGTTCCCTGTAAGCCTTACAAGCATCTATTCAATTGTTTACAACTACAGCTACATCCTTGCAGAAATGATCCTTACCATCATTGTCCTTCAGATTCCCCCTGTTAAGAAGGCCATCGCAAAGATTGTTACTATGGCTCAATCAGACAGTAAGGCAGTTTCTTCAAATGCCAAGACTGCAGCAAACTAATTATTTAACTTACAGTTTAGATAATATTTGTCAGATTTTAAAAAGGTAGTTTTTGGTAACTCCGACGATTATATGCAAAACCCTCCGAGGCTTTACGCCAAGGAGGGTTTTGTATTTTACATATAACGTTTTTTTGTATTTAACATGTAATGTTTTTGTATATTACCATGTGACGCTTTATATTTTGACATATAAGGTCGGAAATTTTAACATGTAACTTCTTCTCCGAGGCTAAAGGAATATAGCACTCTCTCGCTGACCTTAAGTCCTGTTAGGCGCTCTAAGGCCTCCTCATAGTAATCAAGCTGCGTCTCATACCTTTTTACCAGCTCGTTTACATTTTCAACGCTGTCCGTCTTGTAGTCTAAAAGCACTATCTTTCCGTCTTCTACGAAATAGGCATCGATTATACCCTGTATTATAACGTTCTCGCTTTCGGGGAAATCATTGTTTACTTTGCTTGCGGGAAGCGATAAAACAAAGGGCTGCTCTCTGAAAAGTTCATTTTTTTCCACGCTCTTCCACATTCTAAAAGCCAGCTTGCTTTCGAGGAATTTAATGATCTTTGATTGGTTTACAGCCTCAAAGCATTCATCCGATATTCGATGTTCTCTTAATTCTTCCTCCAAAAACTCATTTAAACAGCGCTTTAACTCTAAAGCCTTTTCGGATAATAATTTGCTGTACTGCTCATAGGTATCGATCCTTCCGCCCACAGCCTTTCCGGCAGTTCTGTCAAAGTCCATTATCTCCATGACTCTGTGGTACGAATTTCCTCTTACCGTTCCGGTTATGCCCTTATTTTCGCGCTTAAATTCAGGTATATACTTCTCGGTTTCCCTGCTTTCAAACTTTTCGTAGGCCGTCTCATCCTCATCAAGCATAGCTGCCATCTTAAGCTCCGAAACCGTGGTCTTGGTATAGAGCTTACTTAGATTTTCAAAAGGATAAACGTAATCAAATCTCTCCTCAATCTTTTTCAGTTCTTTGAAATCAGCCATTTCTTCGGCTCTTTCAAGCGCAATTTTCTTATCCTCATTATCAAGCTGTTTCGAGATTTTACCGATTTGTATATCGTCGGCTTTTATATGACTTATATCTATACTGCCACATTCTCCGACTACAGGAAGCACAAAATCAAAGTAGCTCGCTGCTGCTATAAATTTGCCGTAGGAAAGTTCATCCGGGGAGCTCTCTTTTATTTTTTTGAAAACTTTCTCTGCATTCTTTATCTTTCCGACCATGATGAGTTTTTCTTTTGCTCTTGTCATGGCTACATATAAAAGCCTCAGCTCCTCAGCGAGAGTATCCTCTTTGAGCTTTTTTGCGATTATCTCTTTTCTTATGCTCTTATACTTTGTCATGTTTTCAAGGTCAATATAATCGCATCCGAGGCCAAGCTCATTGTCATGAACAATCTTTGCGGTGGTGTCCATGAAATTAAATTTCTTTCCCATTCCCGCAAGTATAGTTATGGGAAACTCCAGACCTTTACTCTTGTGGATGGACATAAGCCTTACTACGTCTGCATTTTCGCCCAATACATCCGCCTCAGAGGTATTGTCCGTAGTGTATTTTTGAAGCTGGTCTATATATCTGATGAAATGAAAAAGACCGTAGTAACTTGTCTTTTCAAAATCAGAAGCATAATTAAGGAGCATCTCAATGTTAGCTCTCCTCTTTGCTCCGGCAGGGAGAGCAGTTACATATTCAATATAATCATGCTCGTCAAATATAAGCTGCAAAAGCTCTCTTATGCTTCTGTAGGTGGAAGTTTTTCTGTACCTCGAAATCTTATTTGCAAAATCCGGCAACTCTTTTTTCACTGCAGTCCAAAGATTATCCTCGGGATATTTTGCCTTTACTCGGGCCACTTCAGATTCATTTAATCCTCCAAACACCGATATCAGGCTGCCGTACAAAGGTATGTCTGAAAGAGGATTATTTATGGTCCTTATCAGCTGTAAAACACATCTTACTTCAGGTGCGGAAAAGTATCCGCCTCCCTGGGTAATCGAAACCGGTATGCCTTCCTCCTCAAATATCTTGCCCAAGGGCTCAGCTATTTTTGAAGGACTTCTGTGCAAGATTACGATATCGGAGTATCTGACCGGACGAAGTCTTTTTACTTCTCCTTCATCTGTCTTTATCACCTCTGTAACATATCCGGACATGGCTTTTCTGACAAGATTTGCGAGGACTAAACTCTCTGCTTCCTCTTTTCTGTAATCGCCATCATCGTCCGAAGAATCATTTTTGATTTCATCTCCTGAGTCGTTGTCTCTTTTATCTTTATTATCGCTGCTGTCTTTATAATTCTCGCCACCGTTTATTTCATCCGTGATGGCCGAATCCATCAGGATAAGCTCAGTTTTTAATCCCTCAGCCTCAGGGTAAGATGCACCCATATTTAACCTTGACGCTTTATCATACTCGATGGAGCCGGTCTTTTGATGCATTATCCTCTCAAAAATCTCATTGACACTGTCTATGACTTCTTTACGGCTTCTGAAGTTCATAGAAAGGTCTATCCTCTCACAGCCTTCTTTTTCCTTGTAAGTGTCATACTTTTCGAGGAAAAGATCCGGCCTTGCCTGTCTGAAGCCGTAAATACTTTGCTTTACGTCTCCTACCATAAACCTGTCGTACTTTAAAGGATCGTCAGATGAAATTGCATCAAGAATAACATCCTGGACAAGGTTTGAGTCCTGATACTCGTCCACCATGATCTCTTTAAAATGCTCTCTGTACTCGGATGCCGCGGACGTGGGCTTTCCGTCTTCGCTTACAAGTATGTCAAGCGCGAAGTGTTCAAGGTCACCGAAATCCACCACATGCTTTTCCTTTTTTTCGGCAAGAAAACGCCTGCGAAACTCCACTGTTATATCTATGAGCGTATCCATGTAAGGCGCGCATTTATCGGAAATGGCAGCCTTTTCTTCAAGCCCGGGAGTTAAAAATTCTTTTATTAAATCTTTTGCGCCATCCTTTACATTGTTCCTAAGTCCGGTGCATTCTGTCTTTAATTCTTCCTTTTTTGTCACCTCAAAGGAATTCTCTTCACCCTTTTTGAAGCCTGTGGAATAGCGATTTAGCGTTCCTACCGTCTCTGTATATCTCTTAATTACGTTTAAAATACCGGTTGTATCTTTTACATTTTTTACATCCAAAAGAACGCCAAGTTCATCCGTGAGCATATCCTTATACTTTTCCGGGCCGTACTCTTTATCGCAAAGAGCAAGCATCCTCTCATAGTCAGATATGTAACCTTCGGTTATTCCTTTTAAATACCTGTAGAAAAATATTCCTATCGGCTTTTCTTTTAACGAATTTAATGTATCTGCATGGTCATCTTTTCTCTCAAGTAAATACTTTTCCGGCCAGGCAAAGCTTTCAGAGAATTCCTGAAGTTCCAAAATCTCGCTTTCAAACTCGGAATCATTGTTTTTACCTGCTGAAAAAAACATGGCCGCAGCCAAAAAATCTTCATCGCCCGAAGCATATTTTTCTTCAAGGAGAGTCTCGAGAACATCCCTTCTCATAAGCTCTTTTTCACCCTCATCCATGACTCTGAAATCGGGATCGAAATCTATCTTTGAAAAATGATTTCTCAGCACATTCTGACAAAAAGAGTCAATGGTGGTTATCATAGCCCTGTGTACAAGCGTGTACTGTTTTTGAAGATGTGCTGATGAAGGATTCTCCTCAAGCTTTTCGCCGATTCTCTTGCAAACCCTCTCTCTCATCTCGGCAGCTGCCGCCTTGGTAAAAGTAACTACCAAAAGCTCATCTATATCGGTCTTATTTTTTTCATCACACACCAAAGAGACGATTCTCTCGACAAGAACCGCAGTTTTACCGCTTCCCGCAGCAGCGCTGACAAGCACATTTTTATCCCTGATATCTATGACTTTTTGCTGGTCATCCGTAAACTTAATTGCCACTGTTTTTCTCCCTGATGGCTTTCATTATCGTTTTATCGTCCATCTTATTTGAGGTTCTCTTACTGTAACCCTTTATTCTTGCATCCAAAGGGCATGATGCCTTAAATGCACAGTAATTGCAGCTATCACCCTCAATAGGATTTATCGTAATATCTCCGTCCAAAATTTCTTCGCCCATTTCACAGGCAATATTTTTGGTGTATGTCATAATGGCATTCATATCATCCATCGACATGACCTTGGAGGCAGCGCTCGTAGTCTTGTCTGCTTTATAGGTCACTCTGATTACATCCGAATCTCCGCTTTGGTTAGATAATTCCTCATCGTTCATGGATATGATCCTGTCGTCATTTGTGACATATCCGCTCAGCTTCGAAGCTTTTATGCGCTCCTTTTTGTTTTTTTCATCGTCATCCGGGGCGGATACGTTTATAACAGGATCTTCGACATGATAATAAAACATTCCCGCAGGATAACTTGTAATATTTTCCTTGCGCAGCCTGTCAAGTTCCTGGGCCATATACATCGGTAGCTGCATCTGTCTTCCGTCATATACTTTGTTTAGATCAAGCGATTTTGCGGACGACTTATAGTCTACGATACGTACAAATACTTCGCCGCCATCATTTGCGGTATCTACCCTGTCGATCTTTCCGCGGAGTCTTAGTGTCCTCTTTTTGCCGTTTTGGGCCTTCATAGGCATCTCGGATTTAAAGGGAACTTCAAATTTACTAGGTATGAATTTACCTTTTTTTATCTGATATCTGATGGTAAGGACACTGTTTACAAGCGCATTTTTAAGTCTTTTTATACTGTGCCTCGTCCTCTCCGAAGCCATAAATACACTTGATCCATAAACATCGGTTATTTCTTCGAGGATATATCCTACTTTTTCCTCGGCATATTTATCATCAAATTCTGTCCAGGCGAGCCCATCCTCTTTAAGCTTGTCCGAAAACTGTTCCAACACGCTGTGAAATATATTACCGGTATCGGTATTTTTTATTTCGAATATCTCATCCTCTTTAAGTCTGAGTCCGTATTTAAGAAAGAATCCGTAATGGCACAAAGTATACGATTCCAGACGGCTGATGGAACTTCTCAGTATTGCTTCATCTTCTCTGCCTTCTTCCGATGCATCACAGTATATTTTTTCAGCAATGCTTTTATCGAGCTTTACGGGCTTATACAGAGAAAAAGCAGCCTCCTTTATACATTTTCTCTTGTCGTTCTTCTCACCCTCCCCAAAGGCGCTGTAAAGGGTGTACACGAGGTTGTCCTTATAGTTCGGAATCTCAGCATATCTTCTGAGCTCATCCGCAAGAAATCTCAGTCCCTCTTTTTTTCCGACTATCTGCTCGGTTATCCTTTCCCTTTCCGGATTTTGCAATTTAATATCAGGGAACATTCTTTTAACCATCTCGCAAATATAAGACGGCCTGAGGCTCTTTCCTGAGCTGTCTAACCCCGCAAACGAAATATATAACCTGTCTTTGGGTTTGGTCATATTCATGTATAAATATAACCTTTGGCTATACATCTCCTCCCTCGGAGTAGGCGCAAGTTCAAATCCGTTTTCACGAAGTGACTCTCTCTCAAGGTCTGAAATAATACCGCCTTTGTCTGTGTTTTTAGGGATGTTTCCGTCGTTTGCCCCCATAAAAAACAAAATCTTTGCGGATGGCACTCTGGTTCTCTCGATATCACCGATAAGTACTTTATCAACCGTTCCCGGAATGGTCCCTATACGTATCTCCCCGAAGCCTGCATCAAGTATTTCATAAAATTCTTTAAGGGTGATTTCATCTTCTCCCAAAAGGTTTGTGACCTGTTCTAAAAGCTCACAAACTTTTTTGTATACCTGTCTGTATTCTTTTTCTCTTACAAGATCCCCTTCTTTAGCAAACTCATCCGCATAATCGCAAAGCTTTCCGAATACATCTATGTTTTCAAGAAAATCGTAGACCATAAAGACATATTCGGAAACTCGTTTTTTAGTATTTTTACCCGGTACTTTAACCTCTTCTCCGGATACATTGCCGCTTGCCTTAAAGAAACTTTCGGTCTGCTTCATAAAGGAAGCTCTTGTCTCATTTATTGCAGAAAGCTCCGCTTCTATTTTTTGCTGTTTATCCTTATCTTTTTTAGCTTCTTCGCCCCAGGCAGTCCTGTACTCAAACACCCTGCTCCATGCCTTGTATCCTCTTACACCGGTCTTTCTGACAAACGCCTCAAGCTCATCTGTTGCATTCTCCTCAAAACCGGAAATACCGCTTCTGAGGTACCTGAAAACAGCTTCCTCGGAAAAATTATTCATAAAAATTCCAAGTATGCTTCTTATTCCCTCAATAACCGGATTTAAACGTATTCCGTTTGTTCTGTCGAGAAAGTAAGGGATATTCATCCTTGTAAATTCTCTCTCATAATAGGGTGCATATCCTTCCAGGTCACCTGTTACAAGCACGATGTCCCTATACTGTAAATCCCCGCTGTTTCGAAGTTCTCTTGCTATATAGAGAGCAGCCTGATGAACCTCTTCGGAGATATTTGACGCCTGAAACATAACAATATCCCGGGCAGTCTTTTCTTCTGCCCCGCTATCCGGCATAGATAAATTTTTATGTTCCGAAGTGCTTTCTTTATATACAGCCTTTCCGGTTCTAAATATATTCTCGCCCAAAAAATGAATCCCGGGCGCATTATATACATAGTCACAATACTCTGACGGCAAGACCTCCGCGGATACATTTTTTGCACGCTTTATAAGACTGTCATAGGTCTTCCCGCTCAAATAAAACAAGCTTTGCATATCCTGACAGTCTTCAATCTTTTCGTTTTTTCCAAGAACCAGTGACACCCATGTCTCATCGGCAAGTGCCATTATATCCTCAATTACGTTTATCTGTATCGGCGTAAATCCCGTAAAACCGTCAAATACGACAATACTTTCTGAAAGTACACGTGATGAGGGCATAATCTCCCTAAGAATATCCAGTTTTTCTTCTCTGGTTATGAAATTCCCCTCTATATATTTTTTAAACTCTTCATATAGAGTTCTTAAATCGGAAAGCTTTGCGTTAAAAGCACCCTTCCCTTTCATCGTCTCATTTATCTTGTCTATATCCGATGGTGATAAACCATACTGCATAAACTCGGATATAACACTTTTTACTTCATGAATATATCCCTGTCTTCCAAGCCTGTTTCCGAGCACGGGAAGTCTGTCTGAAATGCGGCCCGCTACTCTTTGCAGCACAAGACATTTTCCGGTATCGTCCAAAACCGGGGTCTCACTCCAGCCCACCTCCGTCATTATTCGATGGGTAAGCCTTCCAAAGCTAAGCACGTCAATATTGAGTATTCCGCCGCTCTTACTCATCCTTGAAAGCTGCATCTGCGTCTGCATGGTAAATTGATCCGGTACGATAACCAGAAAATTCTTATTATGATTCTCTGACGCCAGCTTCAGTATGTCTTTATATATTTTTGTTGTTTTGCCGGAGCCCGAAGGTCCGAAGATAAATTTAAGATTTCCCATAGTTTTATCCACTTTCTGAAATCTATTTTATCATAGTAAAATAAAGCCTTCTACCATATTCTCATTGAATTAAGAGACGCCCCGTAAAAAAAAGAGCATCCCTATATGGAATGCTCTTTTTATGTATGTTAGGTATCTAAATCGGATTTACTGATTTGCGTCGCTCTCGTCAAAGAACTCTTCTACGGCATCAGCTGCTTCTTCTACAGCATCGGCTGCAGCGTCCTTTGCTTTAGATACGGTATCCTTTAAAGGAGTAAATGCATCTTCAGCAGCCTCTTTTACGTCCTCGGCAGCCTCTTTAACGTCTTTTTTCAGTTTGTAATAACTGCGATCATCCTCTTCCTCATCATCTTCAAATTCATCGATGGTAATGGATGATTTCTTTTTCTGGCTGTAAAAATATGCAACTGCTGCGGCAATACCACCTACTATAGCGGTAGCGAGTATAACTTTGCCAAATTTCTTCATTTTAAGACTCCTTTCATATCAAAACTAAATAATTTCAAATTAAACAAGGCTGATGGCCTGTATATACGTTATTATAATAAATTAATTCACAAAATGAAAGCACTAATCTGCCTAAATATATTCTATTTATTTGCACGATAGGGTGCATCCGCAGGGTAACCGCCCTTGAGCTTCTGCATACCTCTCTGTACCGCATCTTTTGAGTTCTTCCAATCCGCATCCTGGTTTTGGTAGTCGAACTTTTCAACAAGCCATGAGACATCCTCCTGCAGCCTGTCAAAATTTTCGGTCATAAGGCGTTTCATCATGGAGTAAAACTCGTCTTTTTTGCTTCCCGATAAGGCTTCATCAGCCTTTTCACATAAATCTCCGAAATGCGGTATGCAAAACCCTTTGCTACGGCTTACTCTCTCCACAAAATCCGGGTCATTGTTCCAAAGATAAAAAAACGTATCTAAATATCTTTGGTATGTCTTTTCGAATTGCTCACAAATATAACATTTTTTTGTGGTATTTCTTGCCCAGTTGACAAGTGAATTACTGCTCTGCGCCTTTTTAAGCTTATCTGCCAAAGAAATCTTGCCGGGCTTAAAGGACTTAAATTCCTTGTTCATCTCACTTCTCATGCTCATATAGTGAGTCTTTAAAATCCAGCCGTTTCCCAAGGTATTTCCATAGGCAAACATCTTTTTAAAATGATCCCTGCAAAATCCTTTGCTGTCAGTAATGGCGCGCATATCGGCTTCCATATAGGAGGAGCCGCTTCCAAGCACATAATCAAGCAAATCCTGTTCTACATTTCTCTCAATATAACAAAACGGACATTCGTCGTTTGCATTAACCGCATCATTAAGCGGTATGGTGTAGAGCTGCTCTTTCATATAATGATACCCCAAAATCTTTGCTTTAGCATTTATGCATCTGTTTTAGCTTTCAGCAGCTTTTGCATTTATGCATCTGTTTTAGCTTTCAGCAGCTTTTGCTTTGGCTTCTTTGATAGCTTCTTTAAGGTCAAGGGCCTTATTTTTAATTCTTGCGCTCTCTCTTGAGGTAAGAAGTGCCTCAACCATCTTAAGTGATGTTCCGTAGTCTCCGAATCTGAACGCAAGCTGAGCAAGAAGATAGTCTAAAGTGGCATTGTCCATTCCCGCTATGGGCGGATTTTCCTTGCTCCTTGCCTCATAAAAGCCCTGATAAGCATTCTTTAAATACTCTTTTTCCTGAGCCTCATAGCTGGCAATCTCATCGGAAGAAAGCTTGTTTTCGGCTTCGCCGGACTCCTTGATTCCTCTTATAAGCCATGCGGTCTTTAAGCATATAAATGCTCTTTCACTTATCTTACACTTTTTGACAACGGCATTTGCAAGAGCAATCTTGTATCTCTCAAGAGCCTGGTCATAATCATAAGTGGGGCCGGTGTACTTTTTAAGCTTAATATTGCTGCTGATGTTTTCCTTTATAAGCTTTACCTGGGTGGGAAGGAGAGAGCCGTGATATCTCACAAGAGAAGCATATCCGCACTTTCCGCAAAGAAGAACATCATATTTGTTGGAATCGATCCCCTCGTATTTAGGTCTCATATCGGGATCGGTACCCAAAAGCTTTGCCTTACCTGTCTTCATTACCTTTGCGGAAAATTTCCTTCCGCATACAGGGCACTCAAATTCCTTATCGTAAATAAGTTCTTCTTCCTCAGGTCCTTTTTTCTCTTCTACAGCCGCTGCCTTGGCCTGTGCTGCCTGTTTTTTCTCTTCCTCGAACACATCCATATTTTCAAGATTTCCAAGTCCGAGGCTCCCCAATCCATCCAATAATCCTGCCATTTTCTTACCTCTTTTTCAAAACTGTTTTATCCTTCCTTGGGAAGTACAAATGAACTCTTTAATGACACAATGCGGTTAAATACCGGCGCGCCGTCTTTGGAGTCCTTGCAATCGGCACAGAAAAATCCCTGTCTTACAAACTGGAATCTGTCAAATGCCTTTGCTTTTGCAAGCTCGGGCTCAACAAAAGCATCGCAAATCTTTAATGAATTGGGATTTAAGTATAAATCACCGTTTTCATCATAGATGGAATCCATCTCGTTTGCCTTTTCCTCATCGATAAGATTTTCATATAATCTAACCTTAACGGGAACCGCACTCTTGGCATCCACGAAATGAATGGTTCCTTTAACCTTTCTTCCGTCAGGACTGTTACCACCCTTGGACTCGGGATCGTAGGTACAATGAACAACGGTCACATTGCCCTCAGCATCCTTCTCGTAGCTTGTGGCGGTTACGAAGTATGCATTCATAAGTCTTACTTCGTTCCCGGGGAAAAGTCTGAAATATTTCTTTGGAGGTTCCTCCATGAAATCGTCTCTCTCTATGTAAAGCTCGCGTGAGAAAGGAATCTCTCTGCTTCCGAGTGATTCGTTTTCAGCATTGTTAAGCGCGGGAAGCATAACCGTCTCTCCCTCAGGGAAGTTGTCGATCACAAGCTTTATCGGATCTAAAACTGCCATCATACGTGGAACCGAAGGCTTTAGATCTTCTCTTATGCAATACTCAAGTGCTGCATAATCGGCTGTCGACTGAGCCTTTGAAATACCTGATATCTCAACAAATTTTCTGATGGATTCGGGTGTAAAGCCTCTGCGTCTTAAAGCCGCTATCGATACAAGTCTGGGATCGTCCCATCCGTCTACGATGCCGGTCTCAACAAGCTTTTTGATATATCTTTTTCCGGTCACAACATTTTTAAGATAAAGCTTAGCAAACTCTATCTGTCTGGGAGGCATTTCAAAGCCTACCTCTTTTACAACCCAGTCATATAAAGGTCTGTGGTCCTCAAATTCAAGTGTACAAAGTGAGTGTGTAACTCCTTCGAACGCATCCTCAAGAGGATGAGCAAAATCATACATGGGATAGATGCACCATTTATCGCCGGTATTGTGGTGAGTCATATGGGCCACACGGTAGATAACGGGATCTCTCATATTGATGTTGGGTGCAGCCATATCTATCTTTGCACGGAGCACCTTTTCTCCGTCGGCATACTTTCCGGCCTTCATATCTCTGAAAAGCTGTAAATTTTCATCTACGCTTCTATCTCTGGCGGGATCATTTTTTCCGGGAGTTTCAAAAGAACCTCTGTACTCTCTTATCTCTTCGGCGCTCAGATCGGAAACGTAAGCCTTACCTTTAAGAATAAGCTTCTCGGCGCACTCATACATTTTGTCAAAATAATCCGAAGCGAAAAAGAGTCTGTCCTCCCAGTCTGCTCCGAGCCATTTTACGTCTTCTTTGATCGACTCTACAAACTCACTCTTTTCCTTTGTGGGATTTGTATCATCGAATCTTAGATTAAACTTTCCGCCGTACTCTTTAGCCATACCGGAATTAAGGATAATACTTTTTGCATGTCCGATATGAAGATAACCGTTGGGTTCGGGAGGGAAACGGGTCTGCACATGGTCGTAAACGCCATCAGCAAGGTCCTTATCAATAAAATTTTCAATAAAATGTTTTGATTCTGCCATCTCTACTCCTCGTCCGGTACATAATTGGTTTCAAAAAAATTACCGGGCTCTATAAATATTGTTTTATCTTTTTCGCTCATCATCAGATAATCACCCGTATATCCGGGGATATATCTTCCGTCTCCCCATTCGGGGAAAAGCTTAACATTTCTGGTTAGTTTCATTCCGCGTGCTTTTAACGGGCCTTTATCCCTGCACACTACCGCATATCCCGCTATGGAATACACTCTTCCGTCATTCCAGCTTCTAACCGTCGGAAGCCCGGGTACATCACTGTACTTATCAGGGAACTCCTCATCCGTCGGCTCAAAAAAGCTGTTAAATACATTTCTCGGGAACCGTTGGATATATCCGCCTCTTTCAAGCGCCCAATACTCATCATGAACAATCTCAAGGTCTGTGATATATTTTCCCCACCTTAATGTCACCTTGCTTCCTATATCGAGGAAGCTCTCAGGCCTAACAACTATTGTAGGTCTGTCTATGTGAATGTATTTTTTTATATCTTTTCCTTCGGGGAATTCGTAAGTCTGATCATCGATAAGCTCGAAGGACTCGCAGTACTCCGAAAGACATATTTTAAAATACTCCTCGGTATCCATTTTGCGATACCTGGAATAAAACAATCTCTTACTTATAAATCCGCCGGCCTTTTCGTAATGTCCGCCGCCGGTACCGATATCTCTGGTGAGATATGCGGCAAGTTCGTTTGAGTTCACCTCACGTGTACAACTCCTGACGGAGAGCTTATATCCGTCATCCACTTCGTTGTATACCACGCAGAGGTCAACCTCACCCACCTGCATAAGAAAATCAGCTATAAGTCCGAGTACGTTTGAATCGCAGGGGAGAGTTTTTATTATAGCATATCTGTGCTGGGCATTGTAGAAATAGTTCTTCATTGCAATACCCGCAACCTCAAGCTCACGCAGTGAAAGATTCGTCTTTCTCAATTTCTGCATTATCTTGTGATCGATAACGAGAGCATCCCTCATATCCAGATCCTCGGAACCGAAAAGCTCCGAGAACTGGTTTGTGTCGGTGTACAGACCATAGTAAAGCGCCGTCCCCATAGCTTTGTTCTCGCTTACAGGGAACTTTTCCTCACAGAGCATCTTCCACACAAGAGTTGCACAGCTTCCAAGCTCCGGACATATCCTGAGGTTTTCGCCTATGCCGGACTCCATTGGATGATGGTCTATGGTTGCAACGTGCTTTGCTCCGATTTTTGTCACGTTGCCGGCCCCATACTGGCAATCCACCGTGAGAAGGAGGCCCTCTGTCTCGGTAACCCTTGCCTTCTCAGGTGAAATGTATTCGAGCGGAATGTTTAGCATATCCTTCATGATCAAAAGATTGGTCTTGGTGATCATGTTTTTTCCGCTGTAAAAAAGCCTTACATTGTGATTCATCGCCTTGTAATAAAGGTAGAGTGCAAATCCGGAGCCTATTGTGTCGGGATCCGGATTGTCGTGGCACTGTATCCATATTTCATTGTATACAAGCAGATCACTTAGTTTCATCTATTCTACAAATGCCTTTTTGATTAATGGTGGAAAAGTCTGATTCCGGTGAATGCCATAACCATATCGTACTTATCGCAGCACTCGATTACAGCGTCATCTCTGACAGATCCTCCGGGCTGAGCTATATATTTTACGCCGCTCTTTCTCGCTCTCTCGATGTTGTCAGAGAAGGGGAAGAACGCATCAGAACCAACGGTTACATCTTTCATTCCGGCAAGCCATGCCTTTTTCTCTTCGCGGGTAAAGACTTCGGGCTTAACCTTGAATGTCTTTTGCCATACTCCCTCAGCGAGAACATCTTCATATTCATCTCCGATATAGACATCGATGGCATTGTCTCTGTCAGCACGTCCGAGCCCGTCCGCAAACTGAAGTCCCATAACCTTTGGTGACTGACGGAGATACCAGTTGTCCGCCTTGCTTCCGGCGAGTCTGGTACAGTGAATTCTGGACTGCTGTCCGGCACCGATTCCGATTGCCTGACCGTCTTTAACGTAGCAAACAGAGTTTGACTGAGTGTACTTTAAAACGATAAGAGAAATCTTCATATCGATAAGAGCCTTTTCGGGGATCTCTTTGTTCTTTGTAACGATGTTGTCCAAAAGGCCTGCATTAACGTCAAGCTCGTTTCTTCCCTGCTCGAAGGTAACACCGTAAACCTGCTTTTTCTCAAGCGGAGCGGGAACATAATTCTCATCGATCTGTAAAATATTGTAAGCACCCTTCTTTTTCTGCATAAGAAGCTCCATAGCCTCATCGGTGTATCCGGGTGCGATAACTCCGTCTGAAACCTCACGCTTTATAAGTCTGGCGGTATCTGCATCGCAGACATCGGATAAAGCGATAAAGTCACCGAAGGAAGACATTCTGTCCGCGCCTCTTGCTCTTGCATATGCGCATGCAAGAGGGCTGAGCTGTCCTAAATCATCCACCCAATAAATCTTTGCAAGAGTGTCCGTGAGAGGAAGTCCCACTGCGGCACCCGCAGGTGATACATGCTTAAATGAAGTTGCCGCGGGAAGTCCCGTAGCCTGCTTTAACTCTTTTACAAGCTGCCAGCCGTTAAAGGCATCAAGAAAATTGATATATCCGGGGCGTCCGTTAAGAACCTTAACAGGAAGTTCGCTTCCGTCCTCCATATAAATTCTGGAAGGCTTCTGATTGGGGTTACATCCGTATTTTAACTGAATCTCGCTCATAGCTGTTTAATTACCTCATAATAATTGTTATTCGTTTTTTTGAATGGTTTTGTATACCGATCTTTTAGTTTTCAATCTATTTGTTTTCGATCGTTTTGTTTGCTTTTATTATTTGTTTTTGTTGATTATCTTAGTCTCGTACTTTCCGGTAGCGATATCGATATATCTTACAAAAAGTGACACCTTATTCTCTTCATTTAAGTTTTCCCAAAGAAGCTTTGTGAACTCATCCATATCGTTCACGATCTCCACCAAAGTGGGCTCACCCTCATAGCTGGGAAGAGGATTTCCGTCATGCATATAGGTGTGAATGAAGTGGCCCTCTCCGGCCTTGGGATTTTCATAGCTGTATGTAAATCTCTGGCATGAGGAAGGATCACCGTGATTGCTCTTTAAAATTGACATCTCATATGAATACTTTCCGTTCTTTACATGCATAACCGCAGAGATTCTGGGTGTGTAATTGGGTCCGTCGGGCTCAAACTCTCTGCATCTTAAGGACTCTTCAAAGGTCTCGCCGTTTTTCATTCCGTCATAAATTGTATCAGTCTGATCACCATTGGTTACGATGGTGTCGTCTCCGAGTACTCTTACGGGCGCATAGATTATAAGGCTGGGGTCCTCAAGTTTGGAGGGATCGAAAGCCTGAGTACGAATGCCTTCTCCTTCTTCTACAAAAACTCTGTTGCGGCTGTTGGAGCTTCTGCCCATGATGAAGTATGCGGTAACGGCCTTTTTTCCGTCAGGTGATACTCCTACCACAATTCCTCTTCCGGGATAAGCATTTGTGCTCAGTTCCTGTTTCATCGATGTCATTTTTTGTTTTCTCCTCTTACTTTAGATATTTTTCCTCGAATTCTCTCTGAGGCAAAGGTTTGTCAAAGTAGAATCCCTGGATATATTTTACTTTAAAGTTTCTAACCACATTATACTGATCCGGAGTTTCGATTCCTTCTACGCATATTTTTACTCCACGAGTCTCGGCAAGCTCCGCAACCATCTTGACGAAAGCCTGCGAATAGGCATCCTCCGCCAAATCCTTTACGAAACTTTGATCAACCTTTATTATGTCAAAAGGAATCTCTCTGATATGATTCAGAGATGAATAACCCGTTCCGAAATCGTCAAGTGCAATGGACACTCCGAGGGCTTTTATCTTTGACAAAATACCGATCATCCTCTGCATATCATTGATAGCAAGACTCTCGGTAACCTCAAGGGTAAGGTTTGCGGGATTGAGTCCGGTATCTTTTAATGTGTCTTCCACTATTTCGACTATATTGTTTTGAAGAAGCTGTACAACGGAAAGGTTAACATTAACCTTCATGTAGTTATAGCCCCTGTCGTTCCATGATTTAACTGTTCTGCACGCCTCTTTTAAGACATGGTCTCCTATGGGATTGATCAGTCCCAAGTACTCGGCCAAAGGTATAAAGTCCACAGGTGATACAAATCCAAGCTGCTTGCTGTCCCATCTGACCAAGGCCTCTGCTCCCACACACTCTTCAAGTCCGTCTTCAACGTCTATGATCGGCTGGTAATAAACTCTGAATTCGCGGTAATCGGAATCCTCGGCATCACGCATATTCTTTTCCATGTCGAGTCGTCTGCCGGCCGCAGAATCCTGGTCCGAGCTGTAGCGTGCCATGCGGTTTTTACCGCTCTTTTTAGCCTCATACATGGCGATATCGGCTTTTCTGATAAGTCCCTGAACCGTATTACCGTTCTCGGGGAAGGTAACAACACCGATACTCGATGTACAGTAATAATCCGAATCCTTAAGGAAGAAGGGCTTGCTGAACACGTCCTTGATCTCTGTAAGGATACTTTCGAATTTATTGTAGGATGAGGGAGGAATAAGGATAACAAATTCGTCTCCGCCCATTCTGTAGCAATTGTTTTCAACTCCGTGAACCGAACGCATTGCGGATGATATTGACTTTAAAAGTACATCTCCGTATTGATGTCCGAGTCCGTCGTTTATATGCTTGAAGTCGTCAAGGTCCAGATATACAAGTGCTCCGTGTGAGCCGTCCTTTTCAACCTCGTCTATAAGTCTTGCCAGATCCCTCTCGCAGCACATACGGTTGTAGAGTCCTGTAAGGAAATCCGTGAAAGCCTGCTGCTCGATCTTTGTCTGGTGTAATTTTCTGTCGGTAACATCGTAGAGTGAATAAAGCGTGGCGGCGGATCCATCCACCCATTCAATCTCCTTAATGCTTACCTCATACCAGCGGTCGAGCTTTGAGTTGTATATCTCGATTCCGCCGTCCTTGCGCCTTCTGAGATTATCGATGATCATCGAATGAAGCTGTCCGTCTTTCCATTCGCTCTCAAAGGTTTCGATGAGCATCTTATTTACAAATATAACCTTACCGCTGTCTCTGGCAGTCAGATAGAAGGATACGCCGATATTGTTTAAGATGTCCTCGAGAGCTCTGAATGAGCTTGCAAGAGAATTTTTATTAATACGTGTGACGAGGATATTCTGAATGATCCTGACGGCATCGGAAACAAATCTTATCTCCTCGGCGGACCATTCTCTCTCGCCGCTGTAGTTTTTAAACATGGCGACCATATTTCCGGTTCCGTCGGGCTTCCCGATTACAGGCATGGTGATGATTGATTTTATTCCGGCCTTTGAGAAGGTGTTTCCGTCATCCTGTGAAAGAGCCGCAGAAGATAAAATAATTGGAGTATCTTTGCTAACCGCATCAAGAAGCTGTCCCTCCATTCCCTCAGAAACAGCGGGCGGAAGTACGCCGATTCTCTTGGTCTCGGCCAAAACTCCCATAGGAGTAGCACCATCTTCCTCACGGTATATTTTTGCCTCATCCACAGCGAGGTAACCGGCAGTGGTTTCAAGCCAAAGCTGAAGCACAGTCTCTGTGGCCGCCTTTGAATCGAGCAAATTGACTAAAGATGAGCTTGCTTTATATGCTCTGTTTATCATTCGATGCTCTGATTCGGCATCTTTCTTTTTAATATTCTCGATTTCCGCATCTATGAGATTAAGCCTGCCGGAATAAATCATCGAACAGGTATCCCTCAGCATATCGGTCCTGTCAAATACTTCCTTCTCGTCAAGGCTTCCCTTCATGGCAAGGAGCCATACAGATACGATTTCATTTTCTATCCTTACAGCTACAGCCGCCAGATAGAATCCCTCGGGGTCTCCGTCGGGAACGATCTTCATTGTCCTTATGTCTTCAAGCGAATCTTCGGTTACTGTCTGAAATAATTCCTTTACAACATCAAGTTCTGTAAATTCTTTTTCCCATCCCTCATCGTCAGTAATTCCGGAAAGTGTGCCCGATGCGTTTATTATGTCCCCTGTAATATCGCAGCATACGGCAGCTGCTCCCGCAACTCTGCAAAATTCATCCTGAAGTTTTTGTAATGATTTTAAATTTATAACTTCGTTATAATCCGTTCTTATCATCCAAAAAATCTCATTTCCGGGCTTTAGACTACTACTTGCCCATTTTCTTCAATATTGTAACATAATACGAGCATTTTTTAAACAAAAAAAATGGGTATACGAGCCTTATTTAATGCTCGAATACCCACTTGTTTTTTTATTTGTTTAGTTTGCTTCTATGCTGTAGTTGGGAGCTTCCTTTGTGATATGAATATCATGAGGATGACTCTCCTTTAAGGATGCAGCGGAGATCTTTACAAACTGTGCCTTCTCGGTAAGCTCGGAGATGGTGGCTGCACCGCAGTAACCCATTCCTGAACGAAGCCCTCCAAGGAGCTGGAAGATGGTATCCTCTACCATTCCCTTATATGCTACACGTCCCTCTACACCTTCGGGAACAAGCTTCTTTGCATTTTCCTGGAAATAACGATCCTTTGAACCGTTCTCCATTGCTGCGATAGATCCCATTCCGCGATATACCTTGTATTTTCTTCCCTGGTAAAGCTCGAAGTCTCCGGGGCTCTCTTCACATCCTGCAAACATTGAACCCATCATGCAGCAGCTTCCGCCGGCTGCGATAGCCTTTGTGATATCTCCGGAATACTTGATACCACCGTCGGCGATAATGGGAACACCAAATTCCTTTGATGCTCTGTATGCTTCCATAATAGCGGTAATCTGGGGAACACCGATACCTGCAACAACACGTGTGGTGCAGATCGATCCGGGTCCGATACCTACCTTAACTGCATCGGCGCCGGCCTGGATAAGTGCCTTTGTGCCTTCGTAGGTTGCAACATTACCTGCAATAATCTGAAGGTCGGGATATTTCTTTTTAATCATCTCGACACAGTTGATAACATTCTGTGAATGTCCGTGTGCGGAGTCAAGAACGATAACGTCTACATGCGCATTTACAAGAGCTTCAACTCGCTCAAGCACATTTGCTGTGATTCCTACACCGGCACCGCATAAAAGTCTTCCCTGAGAATCCTTTGCGGCAAGAGGATATTTAATAGCCTTCTCAATATCCTTTATAGTGATAAGTCCCTTTAAATTAAAGTCGTCATCTACGATGGGAAGCTTTTCTTTTCTGGCAGCGCCGAGAATCTTTTTAGCCTCCTCAAGTGTGATGCCTTCCTTTGCGGTAACAAGATTTTCGCTTGTCATGCACTCGCGGATCTTTTTAGAAAAATCTGTCTCAAATTTAAGATCGCGGTTGGTGATGATTCCCACGAGTTTTTTGCCCTCGGTAATGGGCACGCCTGAAATACGGAATTTAGCCATGAGCTCATCCGCATCAGCAAGTGAATGCTCGGGTGAAAGTGAAAAAGGATCGGTAATAACACCGTTCTCTGAGCGCTTAACCTTGTCTACTTCCTCAGCCTGAGCCTCAATAGACATATTTTTATGGATGATTCCGATACCACCCTGTCTGGCCATAGCGATAGCCATACGGTGCTCTGTAACGGTATCCATGCCCGCACTCATAAGCGGAATGTTAAGTTTGATTTTTTTGGTGAGCCAGGTAGAAACGTCCACTTGATTGGGAATAACCTGGGAGTAAGCGGGAACAAGCAACACATCATCAAATGTGATGCCATCAGCTATAATCTGTGCCATTTTTTTACTCCTCTTATGAAAACTAAATTTTTAATACTATAAATCATTTAATTTAAATTTACAAGAATAAATTTTTCTATTGCACTACCGCGTTGAAGTGGCAAAAACAATCGTCAGACGCGCAGTAATGCCTTGCCCAAAATACTCCGTTTGCAAAAACATTATCAGTCTGAGAATACTTTTCTGGGAGCGGCATTTTTCATAATCTTAACAAGCTCTTCATTGGGCGAAAAGATAATCTGTTCCTTCCCCTCATAGAACATAACATAACGAAGGTCCGGCTGCTCTTCATAGCCTATGCTGTAGTCCTTGGGCTTGTCGGAAAGCTTTCCGAAGTTGTCAAGGTGATAGCTTTTAATGGGCGCGATAACGATCACCTTGTCAAAACTGTATGTGGCCACGCGCTTTCTTTTTGCCTGATTGTAAATTTTATCGATAACAAGCTCTTTATCAATATAGAGGTATTCGTACTCGACATCTGTATATTGAGAGATGATGTATGCTCCTATTCCAAATAAAACAGCGATAAAAAACATCCAGAATTTTGCAAGCAAAATCATCGCTGCAACAGTAAGGACCGCAAGTACAATAAGTAAAATTTTAAGTACCTTCGCGAGTGTATTGGGGCGTCCTTTCACAAGACATTCAACGTACGCTTCACTCATTTTAAAAAATCTCCTTAAGTATCATATTTTTATAAATGTATTTATATTCTGAAAAAATCCGCTTACTGCTCCGAAATAAGAGGAATATATCTTTTAAGAGCATCCTGCCATGTGGGCAGGGGTTCAAATCCGTTTTCCTTAAGCTTTGATTTATCAAGCCTGCTGTTATAAGGCCTTGCAGCCTTTGAAAGTCCGTACTCAGCAGTGGTAACGGGAGTGACCTTGGTCTTTAATCCGGCAATTTTGTATATCTCACAGGTAAAGTCATACCATGAAATATACCCGCCTTCGTTGGTAGCATGATAGTATCCGTATTTGTCGGAAACGATCATATCCGCAAGAAGTCTCGCAAGGTCCAATGTATATGTCGGCGTACCTACCTGGTCGCAGACCACTCTGACCTCATCATGGCTCTTTCCGACATTAAGCATAGTCTTTACAAAGTTTTTGCCGTTAAGTCCAAACACCCAGGCGATACGTACTATAAAGAACTTTTCCAGGGTTTGCGATACTGCCTGCTCGCCCTCAAGTTTTGACTCTCCGTATACGTTAAGCGGCTTATAATCCTTGCAATCAGGCTCCCAGGGCTTTTCTCCCTGACCGTCAAATACATAATCAGTGGAAATATAAAGCATCTTTGCGTCAACAGCCTTGCACGCCTTTGCTATATATTTACTTCCAAGCCCGTTTATGGCATGGACCTTTTCCTTTTTGTCCTCATCCTCGGCAAGGTCTACCGCGGTCCAGGCTGCACAATGTATTACCGCATCGGGCTTTATTTCGTTTATAAGAGATAAAACAGCGCTTTCATCGGTAATGTCCAGGCCGTAATAGGGCATCTTCGTAACGGCACTGCCGTCCATGATACCGCTGTAGGAAGGTGCAAGGTCGGTACCTATTCCCTGTATATTTCTTTTTTCAAGCTCATTCATAACATCATGTCCGAGCTGTCCGGCTACTCCGGTAACCAAAATTTTCATATAAAAATACGCCTCCGCAGGGGTTTTTACGCACTTTAGCCAATTTTGTTTAAGTATATCACATAAATCAGCAAAATTATTATAAGAAGTATTAATTTTTTCTAATAAATATGATAAATTGATATAGTAACCCCTTTAAAAATCACATTTTCCGATAATTATATTTCATATAAAAAAATGTTTAAAAAATCTATTCGGAAAATTTCATATTCAGCGGCCGCAATCAGTGTGATGATTATGCTTTCAGGCTGTTCAGGCTCCGCCCCTCCTTCCGGCGACCCCATTCAAAGCCAGGCATCGTCAAAGCCTGCTGCCGATACGTCTGCGGACTCTTCCATATCGCCATCAGGCGATGCTTCGTCAGAGCCCGAAAAAGAAGCCGAACCGGTAAAAGGAAGCCGCGATAATTCTATAAAATGTCTCGTACCGCTCCAGGACGAGACATCACTTTTATCGTGCGATGTCGCTTCAATAGATTATTCCCATGCATCAGACGGGTATATAAGCGTTAAATATTTCGGCAGCGTCCCTATTATAAAGCTTCGTATCACCGGCCCCGACGAAGTGGTTTATACTTACGATCTTAAAACCAACGATTACGAAGTATTTCCTTTGACAGGCGGCAACGGCGATTACACGGTGGCTGTTTACGAAAACATCGAGGGAACCCAGTATGCGGTTGCCATGTCCGAGATAGTTCCTGTACAGATTGAGGATGAACTCACCGCTTACCTTTATCCAAACCAATACGTCAATTTCACGGAAAACAGCGAGTGCGTAAAGCTTGCTTCGGAGCTTGTCTACAGTGCAAATTCCGATTTAGAAGCTGTCTCGGCCGTATACGATTACATCATAAACAATATCACTTATGATACGGCAAAAGCTGAAAGCAAGCCTACCAACTATGTTCCGGATGTGGATGAAATTCTTAGTATAAAAACAGGTATTTGCCTTGATTATGCCTCCCTGATGTGCTCAATGCTCAGAAGTCAGGGCATCCCGACAAGGCTGGAAATAGGATATGCTGCAGATGCGTACCACGCATGGATCAGCGTGCATATAGACGATATCGGATGGGTAAACGGCATTATCGAGTTTGACGGAGAGAAATGGGAGCTCATGGATCCTACCTTCGGAGCAAGTACCAACGATGCAACCTTAAAGAAATTTATTGGTGACGGCACCAATTACACACTTCAAAAAATATATTGAGGAAATTAAAATGGCGAAACAAAAGAGTCTTTCAAACGAAGAAATTGCTTCATTTTTCAGACAGACATCCATGCTTTTCACAGCGGGAATAGGTCCGAGAGATGCAATGCAGATCTTGCTTAACGACAGCAAAAACGAAAACGGCCGTGAGCTGATCACACAGATTCGCGATACCTGCCGAAAAGGAGAAACCTTCAGTACCGCCCTCGCACAGACCGGCGTATTCCCCGATTATGTTATAAACATGATCTCTCTCGGTGAAGAATCGGGTAAAACGGATACTTGTATGACCGCCCTTGCCGAGTTTTACGAAAAAGAGCAGGCAATATCCGAGAGCCTTCGCGGCGCACTCACATATCCGGTGGTTATGCTTATCATGATGCTTGTAGTTATCATCGTGCTTGTGGGAAAAGTAATGCCTATTTTCCAGCAGGTATTTAATGAGCTCGGTACCGATATGACCGGATTTGCCGGATCAATGCTCAAAGTCGGACAGGCGCTCAACAATTATTCTATTGTATTCCTATGCATCTTCGGTGTGCTTGTTCTGTTTTACATTTTTTCCAATCACACTGCCGCAGGACGCAAAATAAGCCATAATTTCCTTATTCATTTTCCTCTTACCAAGGGCTTTTACGACAGCGTGGCATGTGAGCGCTTCGCCAGTTCGCTGGCCATTGCCATCTCCAGTGGAATGGATACATACTCCGGCCTTGATATGGCAAAGAAAATGGTAGAGCACCCCAAGATGAGTGAGAAAATAGACAACTGTAAAAACATGATCCGCGAGGGAAGCAATTTTTCCGAGGCGCTTTCACACTCTGAGATCTTCTCCAACCTATACTCTCAGATGGTTTCGGTTGGATTTACCAGCGGTAATCCCGACACTGTTCTTTTACAGATTGCGGACGCATATGAAAAACAGTCCACCAAAAAGATACAATCGATCTTGTCGGTATTAGAGCCCACTCTCGTAATCATACTCTCCCTTATAGTAGGAATGATCCTCCTTTCGGTAATTCTTCCTCTTATGGGAATAATGTCAAGCATCGGATAAAAAGAAAGAGTTAAAGATGAACAGATTTGAACAGGCATCACCTTCGCCAATTAAATATGTTTCAAGATATCTTCCGATAGTATTTTTTATCGTTATTCTCGTGGTGTTTTTCATACTCCTCGGCGGAGTCTCCGATGATACCTTAGAGCGGCAAAAGCAAAGCCTAGAGACCGCTTTGGAGCACGATATAGCGCAGTGCTACGCCTTAGAGGGGGCGTATCCCGCCGACGTAAAATACTTATCGGATCACTATGGTTTGACTTTTGACCAAGATACATTTGTAGTTCAGTATACCTTTTACGGTGAAAACCTTTATCCGGATTACGTAGTCACATACAAATCCGGTGTATCCTTCTATTAGTGAGGAAATAATATGCAGCAAAAACAAGCCCCTCATATTATCGATATCATATTTGTGCTTGCTCTTTTTGCAGCCTTTGCGTTTTCCGCAGTAATGCTTATAATCGCAGGCTCGTCCATTTACCGCAACACAATCGATAATATGCAGGCCAATTTCGAAACAAGAACATCAAGTTCATATATAAGTGAAAAAATGCGCCAGGGAGGCGATATAGATATACTCTCTTCAGATTATGGAGATGTCTTGGCTATATATAAAACTGTAGGCAAGAGAGAATATGCCACATATCTTTACTGTCGTGAAGGATATCTTTGTGAGTTGTATGCCCCTGCCGAAAATTCTCTTACAATCGGGTTGCTTGCCGCAGGTCAAAAGATTACAGAGCTTGAAAGCATTGATATATCAACCACCGAGTCAGAGAGCATCATAGAAATCAAATTGCACCACGAAGACGGAAAGATAAACAGACTGTTATTATCAAATTATTCGGGAGACTCCGTTAATGAAACACTCTAAATCAAGTCTTTTCCTTATGGAAATGATCGTGTGTATTTTGTTCTTTTCATTAAGCGCCGCCGTTAGCGCCCAGATGTTTGCAAAATCACACATAATCAGCGAAACCGCCATCAATGAAAACTACGCGGTTATAGAAGTTAATAATATGGCTGAGGCGTTTTACTCAGAGTCCGGCGACCTTAAAGCTATTTCCGAGAAATTCTATTCCGGAAACAGCGTTTTGGGAGTTTCAAATCTCATGGTTTATTTTGACTCAGAGTTTAACATAGTCTCCTCCGAATCGGGCTCTGCATCTTATTATGTATCTGTCGTGGAGTCGGATAACCTGGAAAAGCATATGAAAAATGCAAAGATATCTTTTTATGATTTAAAAGACTCATCCGACAGTGTTTATTCCCTGGACGTTTCCGTAAATATGCCAAACACACCGTCAGATGTTAAATGATCAGGCAACAGACCGTAATAAACCTTTTAGGCAATTATAAGAGGCATTTATATAAGGCATTTATAAAAGACATTTATAAGTAGGTTAAATGAATGAACAATAAAAAATCGCTTTTGGGAGATTCCCCTAAAAATGCACCCGAGTTTAAGCTAAACCCGGGTTCCACATCGATTCTTTTGATATTTGTAACGCTCTGCCTTGTCGCTTTTGCGGTTCTGTGCGTTGTGAGTTCCAATTCAGACAGAAAGCTTGGAGGAAAGGTCATAACCAGAACAGGCGAGTATTACGCCGCCTGCAATAGAGCGCAGGAGCTTATAGCCGATATAGACAGCGAGCTTTTGACCGCCTACACCCTCTCAGAGGGCGATGAGACAGCCTATTTCAATTCTGTCGGCGGAGCATCCAGAACCTTTGTAATTGATATAGATTCAAAGCAAAAGCTGTATGTTGAGCTTGCAATTGATTATCCCGCTGATGATAACAGCCCTTTTTACAGAATTGTAGGATGGAAGGTTAATTCCGGCAGCTCTTTAGACACAGTTACAATAGAATAGTAAAAAGCACAACTGCAAGTTACTATTAAGTAGCGCGTAGTTGTGCTTTTTTATTATTTCTCTATAATAGCATTTCTTAAAGTCATGAATGCAAAATCTGCTTCAAGATATATATCAAAAACTCCCGTAACCGTTACATATCCGCCATTTTCAGGGAAATCATCAGGATACTTATAATTATCGGTCGGAACAAATTCGATTCCCTGAGAGCAGCAAGCAAGCGCATCTTCTATGATACAGGCATGATACTCTTTCCCACTGTTTTCATCATAATAATAACTGTAAAGTCCGGTCATTTTAATAGTCTTGCCGATATAATCATTTGGGCGGGCCATCATATTATAAACTTCGGCATAGACCATATCCGCTCCCATATCAGTAAGATCGATATCAATCTCACCATTTCCGGAGGACTCCGTCACAACATTTTCGGCTCCTGCAGAATCTGTACTACCGGAATCTGTATTTCCGTCTGTGGAATTTTCGCTGCCTGCTTCCTGTAATGTACCGTCATCACCTATTATGTATTCAGGTTCTGATACGGTATTTGCATCACTGCTGTTTTCGTTTACAATCTTGTCCGGTTCACTATTTGTGGTTTCGTTTCCTTCGGAGTCTTCCTTTTCCATTTGCTGTTGAAGCACATCTCCAACTCCCTGAGGGCCGGTTTTGCCATGTGTTCCCACACCGCCGTCAGAGCATGCGCTTAGACTCAGCGCCGCACATATAAGCACTGCAATAGTCGCCTTCACCGACACATTTTTGCAAATTAACCGTTTAATCACTATAAATACCTCTTAATGATTATCTCTGTCCTACCAGTTTTCCTATAAGCATACATATAAGGAACAATACAACATCCACTGCGACTATAGTAGATCCGATAGGTGTCTCCGCAAGAATCGATATTATAAGGCCGAGTAAAGCACAAATAACTGAAATGATAGCGGAGAAAATCGTAACCTGTTTAAAGTTCTTGAATATCCTCATGGCTGATAAAGCAGGGAATATTACAAGAGCCGAAATTAAAAGCGAACCAACCAGGTTCATTGCGAGAACTATTATAACTGCAATTACAACCGCAATCAATAAATTATATGCATTCGCGTTTACACCGCTGGCCTTTGAAAAGTCTTCGTCGAAGGTAACCGCGAAAATCTTATTGTAAAATATAATAAATATAGCTACAACCAATACCGAAAGAACTATGCAGAGAACGACTTCCCGCGGCTTTAGCGTAAGGATAGAAGTTGCTCCGAACAGCGTACTGCACACATCTCCCGAAAGATTTGACGAAGCTGAAAAAACGTTCATTATCAGATAACCAAATGCCAAAGCACCGACGCTTATCATTGCTATTGCGGCATCACCTTTTATCTTTGCATTGTTGCCCTTGCGAAGCAAAAGTACAGCTGCAAGAATAGTAACAGGCAATATTAGAAGCATATTGTTGGTAAGCTTCATAACCGTTGCAACAGACATCGCTCCAAAAGCTACATGGGATAATCCGTCGCCTATGTATGAAAATCTCTTTAGTACCAGCGTTACTCCGAGTAAGGATGAGCAAAGTGCTATAAGTACAGCCACTATTATTGCGTATCTTACAAAAGGATAGTGGAGGTAATTTATAAGTTTATCGAAAATCATTTTTATACCCCCTCTCCCAAAAAGTTACGACCTGAGTTGCTTTCCAAATATTCGTCTTTTGTACCGAAAAACAAGGTATCTCCAATATGAAGGATATGACTGGCATATTTAAGGGCCACCGATACATCGTGAGATATCATAATTATGCTGATTCCCTCTTTGTTAAGTCCCTCTATCAGAGAGTACATTTCCGCAGTAACCTTAGGGTCAAGGCCTGCGACAGGCTCGTCCAAAAGAAGAATTTTGCCGGTGGCGCAAAGCGCTCTTGCAAGAAGAACTCTTTGTTGCTGGCCACCGGATAATTCTCTGTAGCATCTGTCTTTCAAATGGGTTATACCCATCTTCTCCATATTCTGAGCAGCCAGCTCCTTTTCGGCCTTATTATAAAAAGGTCTCATGCCGCATTTAGCCTGACATCCCGATATAACGATTTCTCTTACCGCTGCAGGGAAATCTCTCTGCACAAGGGTCTGCTGAGGCAGATATCCTATATCTTTTTTTGTAAGTCCGTCTCCAAAAACGATTGAACCGGAATAAGGCTTCTGCAAGCCCAATATGGTCTTCATAAGAGTTGTTTTTCCGGATCCGTTCTCTCCGACAATACAAAGATAATCACCGATATTCACTTCAAAGCTAAGGTTTGTGACAATCGATTGATTATCGTATCCAAGAGATAGATTCTCTGCCTTAAGCAGTGCCATTTTAATTCCTCCGTAAGGGTTTATACCCTAATTTATACTTAATTTAATGCTGTTTTGAGCACTTCAAGGTTGCTCTTCATAACGCTGAGGTATGTTGTACCTGCAGCTACATCCCTTGATGTTGTTGACTGCATAGAATCAAGGGTAAGTACATCCTGATCTTTGTTTGCAGTGTTATTAACTACTGTATCCGCAATATCGGTTGCGGTGCCCTCTATCTTCATAACATGCTTTAGGCCAAGTTCATCAACCTTTCCGGCAAGAAATACTATGGTCTCGAAGCTTGCTTCGGTTTCGGCAGAGCATCCTGTAAATGCCGCAAAGTAATCGATGCCGTAATCGTCAACCATGTATCTGAAGGGGAATCTGTCGCCGAATAAAAGAGTTTTGTAGGCTGCTCCGTCTACAGTCTCGGCATACTGCGCATCAAGCTCCGCAAGTTCTGCCTTATATGTTGCAAGATTTGCCTTGTAAGTATCTGCGTTAGCGGCATCTGCTTTTTCAAGTCCAGCTTCAATTGCTTCACAGATTACTGCAGCATTTTTGAGCGAGAGCCATACATGCTCATCAGACTCGTGCTCGTGTTCATGATCGTGCTCTTCACCTTCCTCGTGGTCGTGGTCCTCGCCCTCTTCGTGGTCGTGGTCCTCGCCCTCTTCATGGTCGTGCTCCTCGCCTTCCTCATGGTCGTGGTCCTCTCCCTCTTCATGGTCGTGGTCCTCGCCTTCCTCGTGGTCGTGGTCCTCGCCCTCTTCATGGTCGTGGTCCTCGCCTTCCTCATGGTCGTGAACATGCTCCATGCCTTCCTTTATTTCTTCAGATTTTACTGTGCTGCCAAGGGTCTCGAGCAGGTTGATTACTACCATATCTTTATTAGTTGCTTCGGAAAGTGCATCCTCAACCCATCCGTCAGATTCCCCTCCTACATATATAAAAAGGTCACAATCCGAAATCTTTGCGATATCCATCGCAGTAGGCTGATAGCTGTGAAGATCCACCCCGTTATCAAGAAGCATAGTAACATCCGCATCCGCTGCTTTATCTCCCATAATGTTTTTAACCCAGTCGTACTCAGGGAAGATTGTTGTTACTACACTTATTTTTCCATTGTTAGCGCTACCTGTAGCATCTGCAGCGCATCCTGCAAGACAAAATACTGCATAAAAAGCTATAACTATAGCTGAAATTATTTTTTTCATAATTACTCCTTAATGATTAAACAATCTGATAAAAATGTATAATAATTGTATTTAAGTGTTTCTGACATATTTACAATTCATATCTCATTTTCATCAATCATTAAGTCGGACTTTGTATGATACCAAAGACCACTCTTTATAATAATACTCTATTCTACCTACTACACTTATAGATAAAATTAATACGCCCAATATAATTACAACCGGTGTGACCAGGTGTATATGATTAACCGTATTTCCGCATTCGTCTAAAAGTTCACATATTGGACAGTGTTCACCACTACACTCATGGTGAAACTCTTCGCCGGATATATATGATGAAAAACATATGACAAACAGGAGGCAAATTATTGCCATAACTGTACCTATTGTTTTACCGGCTCTGTGTATATCTATTCTGTTTTTTGATTCTGACATTTTTCGCATATTCCGTACAAAACCGTCCTGGTGGGATCTATTTTAAAATTATGGGTTCCAAAAAGATGATGCTCAAGCTCCTGCATTTCGCTGCATTTTAGATGTATCAGCTTTCCACAGGTCTCGCATTTGAGGTGAATGCAGGCGATTTGCTCATCTTCATGCCCATCGCCGACATATTCAAAACAAGCCGGACTGTTGACATCGATTATATACTTGTTAACAAGCCCCTCCTCGACCAGATAGTCCATTTGTCTGTAAACCGTCGACTGTCCAACCGATAATCCCATGTTACGTATGTGATCGCACATATCCGCGATGGTAACATGTCCGTCTTTATTCTCTTTTAGGTAGCTTAGTATTATCTCCTGTTGTTTGGTTTTATACTTTGCTCTTATTCCCATAATCTCTTCCTCTCAAAGCTAAATTGGGAATCATTCCCATAATTAATTTGAGAACCATTCCCAACTTTACTACCAAAGGCTCAAAAAGTCAACATTACAGTAGTTAAAAAATTATTAATAATAGCAACAAAATAATTATAAATAGTATCAGCTAAATAATTATAAATAAAAAACAGAGAGCCTGTACGGCTCTCTGTCTAAAAGGTATAAACCTGTTTAATTGTGTTTTATAAAGAATACCTATTAAACCAATAAGCATCTCTATGATTACTCTTCCTCAGAAGACTCGGTCTCAGATACCTGAACAGCATCTTCGGTATTTTCTTCACCCTCTCCAACCTCTTCGAACTCATCAAAGTCGATGGTGTCGAGCATGTTGTCGGTAGAAAGTGCAGTGTTACGATATCTTCTAAGTCCGGTACCTGCAGGAATAAGTTTACCAATGATAACATTTTCCTTAAGTCCGATAAGAGGATCGATACGTCCCTTAATTGCTGCATCGGTAAGTACCTTTGTAGTCTCCTGGAAGGATGCGGCTGACATGAAGGAGTCAGTTGCAAGAGCTGCCTTGGTAATACCAAGGATGATTCTCTTTCCTTCTGCGGGCTGCTTGCCTGCTGCAATAAGCTCTTCGTTGGTGTCCTCGAACTCTACGAAGTCAACCATGGTTCCGGGAAGATAAGGTGAATCTCCGCTCTCATCTACACGAACCTTCTTGAGCATCTGACGTACAAGAACTTCGATATGCTTATCTGCGATATCAACACCCTGGAGACGATATACACGCTGTACTTCTCTTAAGAGATAATCCTGTACTGCTCTGATTCCCTTGATGTTCATAAGGTCATGAGGATATACTGAACCTTCGGTAAGCTCATCACCTGCTTCAAGTTCCTGTCCGTCTACAACCTTGATTCTTGATCCGTAAGGGATTAAGTATGCCTTGCTTCTGGGCTGTCCGTTCTCATCAACACCTGAGATAACAACCTCACGCTTTTTCTTGGTATCTCTGATTTCAACTGTTCCGCCAAAGTCACAGATAATAGCAAGTCCCTTAGGCTTTCTGGCCTCGAAAAGCTCCTCGACACGGGGAAGACCCTGTGTAATGTTATCACCCGCAACACCACCGGTGTGGAATGTTCTCATGGTAAGCTGTGTACCGGGCTCACCGATTGACTGTGCAGCGATGATTCCGACTGCCTCACCAACCTGTACGGGCTCGCCTGTTGCCATGTTTGCACCGTAGCACTTAGCACAAATACCATTCTTTGAACGGCAGGTAAGGATTGTACGAATCTTAACCTTGGTGATAGGATTTCCGTCCTTGTCAACGCCATCCTTTAAGATAGCATTAGCGCGGGCAGGTGTGATCATATGATTCTTCTTAACGAGAATCTTTCCGTTCTTATCACAGATATCTTCGCATGAAGTTCTTCCGGTGATACGGTCCTTAAGTCCTTCGATGGTTTCCTTACCATCCATGAAGGCCTTAACCTCCATTCCGGGAATTTCTTCTCTTCCTGCGCAGCAATCATCATCATGGATAACAAGCTGCTGTGAAACGTCAACCATTCGACGGGTAAGGTATCCGGAGTCTGCTGTACGAAGCGCTGTATCGGAAAGTCCCTTACGAGCACCGTGAGCGGAAAGGAAGTACTCGAGTACGTCAAGTCCTTCACGGAAGTTTGACTTAATAGGAAGTTCGATGGTGTGTCCTGATGTATCCGCCATAAGTCCACGCATACCTGCAAGCTGCTTGATCTGCTGGTTGGAACCACGGGCACCGGAGTCTGCCATCATGAATATGTTGTTGTATTTATCAAGTCCTTTAAGAAGAGCATCGGTAAGCTGTGCATCAGTCTTATTCCATGTCTCGATAACAAGACGATAACGCTCTTCCTCGGTTGAAAGACCACGACGATATCTCATAGCGATCTCATCAACTGTATTCTGAGCCTGTGCAAGAAGCTCGGGCTTAACAGCAGGAACGGTCATATCTGAAATAGATACGGTCATAGCTGCTCTGGTTGAATACTTATAACCGATAGCCTTAACATCATCAAGAACCTCAGCGGTCTTGAATACACCGTGATTGTTGATGACTCTCTCAAGGATCTGCTTGAGCTGCTTCTTACCAACAAGGAAGTCTACCTCGGGCTTTAAGAAATCATCAGGGTTGGTTCTGTCTACATATCCAAGATCCTGAGGAAGGATTTCGTTGAAGAAAAGTCTTCCGAGAGTGGTGGATATAGTTCCTGTAATGGTTTCACCTTTAGCATTTACCTTGCTTACTCTTACATTTATTCTTGAATGAAGTGTGATATATCTGTTCTCATATGCGAGAATAGCTTCATTCATATCCTTAAAGTTCATACCCTCGCCGGGTTCAGGTCTGGTATCTCCTACTGAAGTACCTCTCTCCTGAGTCAGATAGTAGATACCGAGTACCATATCCTGTGAAGGAACGGCTACAGGGCCACCGTCCGAAGGCTTAAGGAGGTTGTTGGGTGAGAGGAGAAGGAATCTACACTCTGCCTGTGCCTCAACCGAAAGAGGAAGGTGAACTGCCATCTGGTCTCCATCGAAGTCTGCGTTGAACGCGGTACATACGAGGGGATGAAGCTTGATTGCCTTACCTTCAACAAGGATGGGCTCGAAAGCCTGGATTCCAAGTCTGTGAAGTGTAGGAGCACGGTTAAGCATTACAGGATGCTCACGAATTACATCTTCGAGAACGTCCCAAATCTGGTTGTCCCAGTGCTCAACAAGCTTCTTGGCATTTTTGATATTCTGGCTGATTCCACGGAAAACAAGTTCCTTCATAACGAAGGGCTTGAAAAGCTCAAGAGCCATTTCCTTAGGAAGTCCGCACTGATAAATCTTAAGTTCGGGTCCTACAACGATAACTGAACGTCCGGAGTAGTCAACACGCTTACCAAGGAGGTTCTGACGGAAACGTCCGGACTTACCTTTAAGCATGTCTGAAAGAGACTTGAGAGGTCTGTTTCCGGGTCCGGTAACAGGTCTTCCTCTACGTCCGTTATCAATAAGAGCATCAACAGCTTCCTGAAGCATTCTCTTCTCATTTCTGACGATGATATCGGGAGCACCGAGTTCAAGAAGTCTGTTAAGACGGTTATTTCTGTTGATGATTCTGCGGTAAAGATCGTTAAGGTCGGAAGTAGCAAAACGTCCGCCGTCGAGCTGTACCATGGCACGAAGATCG
>JAIKXH010000012.1 GCA_024684215.1 Lachnospiraceae bacterium | reverse complement strand
AGTGGTAAGACCCCTCAGAGAGTATGAGGTTGATAGGAATGAGGTGTAAGAGTGGTAACACTTTCAGCTGACATTTACTAATCGGTCGAGGGCTTGTTCAAGATAGGAAGTCTTAAAGATAATTAATTCGTATTCGGTTTTCAGGGAATAAATATTTAGACTACAACTTGGTTGTAGTCTTTTTTTTGTGCCATAATAGTTATTTCTAAACTATCGTGATATTATATTTATATAATTATAGGAGAATAATATGATTTATACAGTAACACTAAATCCATCTTTGGACTATGTACTAAGAGTTGAGGAAGATATCAAGGCAGGATTAACTAACAGAAGTTCCTCCGAAGACCTGTTTATTGGAGGAAAAGGTATTAATGTTTCCATTATTTTAAAAGAACTTGGGTTAAACAGCGTCGCTCTCGGGTTTGTTGCCGGAAATACAGGCTCTGCTATTATTGATGGATTAAATAATAAAGGGATTGATTCTGATTTTTGTGTATTACCGAATGGTTTTTCCAGAATTAATGTTAAATTGAAGAATAATGGAGAGGAAACAGAAATAAATGCTAGGGGGCCTGTGATTAACGACTCTTCACTAAAAGAATTATTTGATAAATTAAGCAGAATCAAATCCGGAGATATTATTGTCTTGGCCGGTAGTATACCTAAATCGTTGCCTGATACGATATATGAGGATATTCTAAAGTCTCTGGAAGGAAAAAATGTAAGGGCAGTTGTTGATGCCGGAGGTCCTCTTTTAGAGAATGTATTAAAATATAAACCTTTTTTGATTAAACCAAATAAACAAGAACTTGAGGAACTTTTTAATATTATCATTCATGATAATGATGAAATAGTTAAGTACGGAAATATTCTCAGGGATAAAGGTGCTCAAAATGTTATAGTCTCTATGGGAGCTGACGGAGCAATACTTTGTGGTGAAGACGGAAATAAATATTTTTGCCCGGCACCGGATGGAAAAGTAAAAAATACTGTTGGAGCAGGAGACTCTATGGTAGCCGGATTTATCACCGGATATAGAAAATACAATAATCTTGAAGAAGCTTTGAAACTAGGTAGTGCTGCGGGTGCAGCAACCGCATTTAGCGACGATTTAAGTAAAGGCGAGGATATTTATGATATATTCAGGAATCTCTGCATCTAAAGGCGTAGGTTTTGGTAAAGTTGTAAAACTTAAAGAAAACATTATATCTGTAAAAAAGGAAGGTGCAACAGAGAACAAGGATGAAAATGAAAGATATACTAATGCGATTAACAGCTATAAATCCAGAGTTGCGATTTTAAGTGAAAACCTTGACCAAAAGCTAAGCGTTACTGAAGGAGATATTTTAAGGAGTCATTTGGCTATCCTTGATGATCCGGAGTTTAATAACCTTGTTTTAAAACAAATTAAGGCCGGGAAAAGCGCTGAAGAATCCGTATCGATAGTATGTGAAGGATATGCAGATACATTTCGAAGTTCGAATGATGAGATACTTATACAAAAAATAGATGATGTCATAGATATTAAGCAAGGTATTTTAAGCATGTTATCGGGTGAATCTGATCCAATCCCGGATTTATCAAAAGGAAGCGTTATTGTAGGAAGAAGTATACTTCCTTCAATTCTTTCTTCATTAGATGTATCTTTGATTTCCGGAATTGTTTCGGATAGCGGAAATGATACGTCTCATAGTGCTATTTTGGCTAAGTCTATGAATATTCCAATGATATGCGGTGCAACCAATGTTTATAATAAAGTAAACGATGGTGATGATATTATAGTGGATGCTTTAAATGGAGATATCATACATTTACCTGAAAAAAAGGAGGTAAAATATTATAAAGATATAGCAAGTAAATATATTAAAGATTTAACAGAACTTGAAAAATTCAGAGATATAAATTCAGTGACAACAGACGGACAAATATTAAATATATATTGTAATTTATCAGGGATTTCTGATATATCAAGGTTTTTGGAGTCGGATGGAGAAGGTATAGGCCTACTTAGAACTGAAATGATTTTCATGAATAAGATGGCGGAACCCTCTGAAGACGAACAATTTAAAGAGTACTTGAAAATAGTTCAATCCGCTAAAGGAAGACCTACTATAATAAGAACTTTGGATGCGGGGGGCGATAAAAACATTCCTTATTTGAATATATCAAAAGAAGAAAATCCTTTTCTTGGAATCAGAGCCATAAGGTTTTGCCTAAAAGATCGCGCGTTATTTAAAAGACAAATCAGGGCAATTTTAAGGGCTTCTCATTACGGAAACGTTGAGATTATGCTACCTATGGTTACTTGCGTTTCGGAGGTGTCTGAAGCCAAGGCTGTTATAGAAGAATGTAAAGATGAATTAAGAAAAGATAAAATTCCGTTTAAAGAAGATATTAAAATAGGGTGTATGATAGAGACTCCTTCTGCTGCGATTATGGCAGACGAACTGGCAAAGGTATGCGACTTTTTCTCAATCGGGACCAATGACCTTATACAATATACAATGTGTGCGGATCGGGGAAATTCGATGGTATCATATTTGTATTCTGTTTTTCAGCCTGCTGTCCTCAGACTTATCAGGAATATATGTCTGTCGGCAAAAAAAGCCGGGATTAAAGTGGAAATGTGCGGGGAAGCTGCTGCAAACGAAATACTTTTACCTGTACTTGTTTCATTAAAGATCGATGCCATAAGCGTATCCCCGGGTAGCGTCTTAAAATTAAGAAGAATAATTAATGGCTTAAATGCTTCGGACTGCAATAAAATCGCTGATAGAGTCTATCAAATGAGCTCTGAGGCGGAAATTTTTGAATATTTAAGTTCATACAAGAATACAGATTAATAAGCAGGTTACTTTGCAATTTTATCAAAAATTTACACAATTTTTTTTGCTTTGTTCTTTCATTTTAGAGATATTATGATATAATTCATATATGGTCGATGTATTATAAATTTACTGTATGGTGACCTAAGCCTTTACTAGCAGGCCTTTACGAAAATACAGTGTCGCATGAGCGACGGAATGAGAGGTATTGATGGATACAAAGATTTTGCTTGAGAATGGTACGAATGAACTTGAGATACTTGAGTTTACAATTGGTAATTTCTCTTACGGTATCAATGTAGCTAAGATTAAGGAGATTATCTCTTATCAGCCTGTCACACCGGTTCCCAATTCCCATCCCAGTATTGAAGGAATATTCATGCCGCGTGATATTATGATTACCGCTATTGACCTTAAGAATTGTCTTGGACGCGGTAATTCAGATCCCAAAGGTCTCTTTATTATAACTAATTTCAATAGCTTGAATATAGCATTCCATGTAGATGCTGTACTCGGTATTCACAGAGTTTCTTGGAGAAATATCATTAAGCCTGATGCAACTATTTCATCGGCTGAGGCAAGCGTTTCTACCGGTATTATCAAGAATGATAATAAGCTTATCATTATCCTTGATTTTGAGAAGATTGTAAGTGATATCAATCCTGAAACAGGTCTTAAGATTAGCGAGATTACCGAACTGGGTCCTCGTCAGAGAAGCAATGTTCCTATCCTTATTGCAGAAGATTCTGCGCTTCTTAACAAACTTATTGTTGATTCACTTACAAAGGCAGGATATGAAAATCTTATCCACACCGAGAATGGACAGAAAGCATATGATGTAATTGTTCAGTGCAAGAATGAAGGTACACTTGACGATCACGTAAAGATATTGATTACCGATATTGAGATGCCTGAGATGGATGGACATCGTCTTACTAAACTTGTTAAGAGCGATGACAAGACAAAGCACATTCCGGTAATCATTTTCTCATCTCTTGTTAATGAGGAAATGAGGAAGAAGGGCGAAGCTCTTGGAGCAGATGCTCAGCTTTCAAAGCCTGAGATTGGTAACCTTGTTAGAATCGTTGACGAACTTGTAAAAGAAAAAGGACTTTAATTAGTGATTTTTAGGACTGTGACTAGTGTCACAGTCCTTTTTTATTTATAATTTTTTTACTGTTAGTGCAAATGATAGATGGTGTTATTTTATTGAATATATAGCTGTTGTGTGGTAGAATATAAAAGTATTTCTATGTAAAAAAATCTTTTGTAGGATTGGATGAAAATATGGCATCTTCAGAAGAGTATTTAGACAAATTGTTAAAAGATATGATGGGAAAAGCCGGTGAGGAACTGGCTAATGTAAATTCTGATATTAATACGGAACCTAAAGTGTCGGATGATACAGAGGTTACTGAAAATGCCTTGGATTCCGAAGTTATATTGGATAATCAATTTGCTGATGAAATCCCTCAAAATGTTGATTCTATGGGGCTGGTTATTGATAGTGCTCCTTCTCTTGAGCCGGCGGCAGAAGCGCCTTTGGATTCTGAAATAGCGGATCTTATGGCGGATATTATGCCTTCTTTTGATGCCGGTCTTACTTCTGTGTCCGAAGATTTCAATATATCTACAATTGAAGATGGTGTGCCGGAGACTACCAATAATGTTTTCACTGATATTGTTTCAGAGAAAACTGAGTCTGAGGAGTCTGAAATCCCTACAGATATTGAAATTCCCGCAGATATTGTAATCCCTGGAGAACCTGAAATCCCTGTAGAGCCTGATATGACTATGGAGCCGGAGATTTCTGAGCCGGTAGCAGAAGATGTTATACCCGGTCTTGGAGATATTGCAATCCCCGGCATGGAAGACCTTGGCGTGACCGAGGGTCTTGGAGATATTGCAATCCCCGGCATGGAAGACCTTGGCGTGACCGAGGGCCTTGGAGATATTGCAATCCCCGGTATGGAGAACATCCTTGGAGGAGATATGTCTGCGGAAGTTGAGGGTTCTGCAGAAATCGATGCGCCTGCAGAGTCTGAAACAGTAGATGAAACCACACCGGATATTAGAGAAATCGAGGGTCTTGGAGACATCGCAATCCCGGGTATGGAAGATCTTGGCGCGACCGAAGGCCTTGGAGATATCGCAATCCCGGGTATGGAAAATCTTGGCGAGACTGAGCCGGCGACAGCAGAAGATGCAGCTACATCAGAAGCAATTGCAAGTATGGGCGATTTGGGTATTGATTTGTCCGAGCTGGATGCCTTAAATGCTGAATTAGAATCAGACGAAGAGCTTCTTGGTGAAGAAGATATCGAAAAGATGCTTGAAAATGCCAGAGAAAGCGGAAATGCTGATTCTGATACAGAAGCCATCCCTGGT
>JAIKXH010000166.1 GCA_024684215.1 Lachnospiraceae bacterium | reverse complement strand
TTGGGAGTACACGGAAATAACGGCTCCTGGCAGGTAGTAAAGAGAATGCTTGAAGGTAAGCCGGTTATTATCCAGGGAGACGGAACATCTCTTTGGACACTGACATTCAATTCAGATTTTGCCATTGGTTATACCGGACTTATGGGAAATCCCCATGCGATAGGTGAAGCCTTCCAGATTACAGGAGATGAGACTCTCACCTGGAATCAGATATACAAGACTATAGCGGAGGCTCTTGGAGTGGAGCTTAATGCATATTATGTTTCTTCGGATTTTCTTAGCAAAGTAGGCGAGAAATACGGCTATGATTTTGAGGGAAGTCTTTTAGGAGATAAGGCTGTGTCGGTTGTTTTTGACAACAGTAAACTTAAAAAAGCGGTACCTGAGATGTGCACCCACGTACTTTTCCAGCATGGCGTGCGCAAAGTAATTGACAATGTGCTTTCTCACCCTGAACTTCAAAAGGAAGATCCGGAGTTTGATGCATGGTGCGACAAGGTTATTGCTGCTTTAGAAAAAGCCAAGACCGAAATATAGGATTGAAGGCCCCTATGAAAGATCCTATTGAAAGACATGATCAAGAACTATACAGATGGATTTAGTCGGGAGCTAAAAGAAGAAACAGTTATTAGAGGAAGAAAACTATGAATGAAAATATCGTAAAAAGAAATGAACTTCTTGCTCAGAAGGTTATAAAGGGACTCGAGTCCAGAAACATGACCGGATATTATGCGGCAAACAAGGATGAAGCGTTAAAAAAAGCGCTGGAGCTTATTCCTGAGGGCAGCAGTGTTACCATGGGAGGGGCGATGAGCGCACATGAGATTGGTCTCGTGGATGCTCTTCAAAAAGGAAATTACAATTTTATCGACAGAGACAAATATGAGGATAAGCGCGCTGCAATGCTTGCGGCTTATGATGCGGATGTATTTTTATCGAGTGCAAACGCAATGACCGATGACGGAATCCTTGTAAATATCGACGGTAATTCAAATCGCGTATCCGCTATTGCTCAGGGACCCAAAAAGGTTGTATTTATCGTTGGAATGAACAAGGTTTGCGATGATATTGACGGAGCGATGAAGAGAGCAAGAAATGTTGCTGCTCCCACAAATGCTCAAAGATTCGGTCTTTCAACGCCCTGCGCAAAGCTTGGAACATGCATGAATTGCAAGTCCCCCGATACGATTTGCTGTCAGTTCCTTATTACAAGATATTCCCGCCACGAGGGAAGAATTCATGTTATTCTTGTAAATGACAATCTCGGATTCTAAAAACTATTTTAAGAAGATTTTATTATGAGGGCTTTTAGATTTTTTAAAAAGGACGGCGAATTTTATAAGAGGGTATTTACCATCACATGGCCTATAGCGCTGCAGTCACTTATCAGCATAGGTGTAAATATGCTTGATACAATCATGGTGGGCAGTCTCGGAGACGATGCACTTTCGGCAACGTCACTAGCCAATTCGTTTATAACGATATACCATATTTTTTGCATGGGGCTCGGCATGGGCGCCTCGGTTTTGGTTTCACGTTATTGGGGAATGAAAAATGCGGCTGAGCTGATAGATGATAAAGCCGGGATCAGGGATTCGGAAAGAGCATTAAAGCAGACTATTGCGCTGATGCTTAGAATTACGCTCGGCCTTGCGTTTTGTTTCGCACTGTCTACCGCAATCATGCCCGGTACCATAATGAAGATGTATAACGGCGAGGAAGCGATATTAAGTCTTGGCGAGACTTATTTCAGGTACTCCGTTGTTACTTATTTTTTCCTCGGAGCCTCGCTGGTATGCACCATTGTGCTAAGAAGTGTCGGACAGGTAAAGCTTCCGCTTTTTGTTTCAATCGGAGCTTTTTCAATAAACCTTGCAGCAAACTATGTATTGATATTCGGCAAGCTTGGATTTCCCAAAATGGGAGTGGCAGGAGCTGCCATAGCCACGCTTGCGGCCAGAGTTTTCGAGGCAGCAGCCATATGTGGATATCTGCTTATATTTGATAAAAAGATCCGTTTTAGGATAAAGCATTTATTTATGAATACTAAATCCCTAATAGGAGAGTATTTCAGAATAAGCATACCGGTGCTTATAAGCGACGGCATCCTTGCGCTTGGAAATAATGCGGTAGCTATGGTAATAGGACACCTCGGCGGAACTTTTGTATCTGCAAATGCCATTACTTCTGTCACTCAGCAGCTTAGCTCTGTGGTTATTTCCGGAGTAAGCCAGGCAGGCGCTATTGTCACCGGTCAGACGCTTGGAGAGGGCGACAAGGAAAAGGCTATGGACCAGGGCTTTTTGTTTATGGGACTTGGTATTTTCCTCGGAATCATCGCTGCGGGAGTTATACTTGTGCTCAGCGGACCGATCATCGCGTCATACAAAAATGTCAGCGAGGAAACTGTAAAAATCGCCGGGCAGCTAATGCTTGCAATAAGCATAATAGTGGTATTTCAGGGCACGAACTCTATTATGACAAAAGGCGTATTAAGGGGCGGCGGAGACACAAAAATGCTGATGCTTACAGATAATATTTTCCTGTGGGTGTTGGCTATTCCCCTTGGACTGTTAGGCGGATTTGTTTTAAAGGTATCACCGTTTTGGATATATATTTTCCTTAAGTCCGACCAGATAGTTAAAGCCGTATGGGCTTTTTTAAGACTTAGAAGCGGAAAATGGATCAAAAAGATAAGTGTCGGAAAAACGGATAGTCTCGGTGAAACAAACGAGCAATTGCAAACCGAGAATTTGCAAACCGAACAATTGAAAACCGTGCAGGAGTGATTATTTAAGAAAGAGATATAGTGATATATGAACGAAAAATACGATCTTTCGAATTTTAAAAAAATAGTAAATGACCTTGGGTTAAATTTAACCGATGAGCAGTATGAGCAGTTTATAAAATATTACGAGCTTTTAGTAAAATGGAATGAGGTGATGAACCTTACAGCAATCACAGAGTATGATGAAGTGATCGTAAAACATTTTGCGGATTCGCTTTCTCTTATAAAGGCTATAGACAAAGAGGTGCTTGTAAGGGGAAGCTTTAAAGAAGGTGGAAGTAAGATAACCGTAATAGATATAGGCACCGGCGCAGGTTTCCCGGGGATTCCTCTAAAGATAGCATTTCCGAATCTTCAGATCACGCTTCTCGATTCGCTTAATAAGAGAGTAGGTTTTTTAAATAATGTAATAGAGGAGCTTGGACTTAAGGGAATAGATGCCCTTCACGGAAGAGCGGAGGATTACGCTAAAAAAGGTCAGCTCAGGGAGTCTTTTGATGTGTGTGTGTCGAGAGCCGTTGCAAATCTTTCCACGCTTTCTGAGTATTGTCTGCCATATGTAAAAGTAGGAGGGTGTTTTATAGCATATAAATCCGAAAAGACAGCGCAGGAAGTAGACGCGGCCCAAAATGCGCTCGATAAGCTCGGAGGAAAGCTTATATCCTGCGAGGAATTCAATCTCCCCGGGACAGACCTTTTCCGCACGATGGTAAAAATAAACAAAGAAAAAACGACTCCCGGAAAGTATCCCAGAAAAGCGGGAACCCCCTCCAAGGAGCCGTTGTAAAGATTTGATAAATAAAAAGGCGATTCTGTCAGGGAATCGCCTTTGCTTTTATAATGTACATCATAAAATATGAGATAAATCAGAGAATCAGAGGTTTATACCTTTGCTACAGCTTTTTCAAGAGCTATTGTAAGCTGATCGGCACAAGATGTTCCGCGTCCTCTGCAATCGTTTCCTTTTAAAAGTTTGGTTACTTCTGCGGCCTCTTTGCCCTCGCAAAGCTTGGCGATAGCCTTCAGATTTCCGTTGCATCCACCTATAAAAGAAAGGTTGTGGATTCTGTTTTCATCATCAAGTTCAAAGCTTATATTCTGTGAACATACTCCTCTCGGAGTGAATGAGTATTCTTTCATTTTTTAGTGTCTCCTTTGATGTAAAATCCTGCTATTTATGATAAACAGGAGATCTTTTTAAACAATATCACTCCGCGCGAAAAAGTGCAAACTAACTTTTGGCTGTAAATTAATAAAAGATTGGCATATTTCTTTGTTAAAAAGATGTTTCACAAAGATGTTTCACGTGCTATACTTATAGGGCGTTTAGGTAGTTTTAAATAATTTATATAGGATAAAGGGCATTATGAGTAAAATAATAGCTATTACAAACCAAAAGGGCGGTGTAGGAAAAACCACCACTTCCATCAATCTTTCTGCGGCAATAGCCGAGATGGGAAAGAAAGTTCTCGTTGTGGATATGGATCCTCAGGGAAATACCACAAGCGGATTCGGAGTAAACAAGAACGAACTTGAAAACACAGTGTATGAGCTTATTTTAGGAGAATGTGCACTTGGAGAAGCGGTTATAAGAAATGTTGCAACAAACGTTTCACTTCTTCCCTCAAATGTTAATTTAGCCGGAGCGGAAGTGGATTTACTCGACCGCGACGACAAATCATTTATCCTTAAAAAGGAGCTTGATTATGTCGCAGATGATTACGATTATGTGATTATTGACTGTCCTCCTTCTTTAAATATGCTCACGATAAATGCCATGACTTCAGCCACAAGCGTTATCGTCCCGATACAGTGCGAGTATTATGCACTCGAAGGTGTGAGCCAGCTTATTCACACCATTAATCTTGTGCGCGAGAGACTTAATCCTTCGCTTGATATCGACGGTGTGGTATTTACCATGTACGACGGACGTACCAATCTGTCTCAGCAGGTTGTAGAGAATGTTAAGGAAAACTTAAATCACCATATTTATGAAACCATGATTCCGAGAAATATCAGACTTGCAGAGGCACCCAGCTTCGGACAGCCCATTACGGTTTACGATCCGAAGTCAGCCGGAGCAGAAAGCTACAGAGAACTTGCTAAAGAGGTTATTGCACACAACGCTAAGTAATATATAAGGAGAAAGGTGAAATGGCAAAAAAGGGTTTAGGTAAAGGACTTGATGCGCTTATTCCTTCAAACAAGAAGGAGACCGCTCCTGCTCCCGAGGCAAAGGGAAAGGAGAGCGAGGTAAAGGATGGCGTTACCATGGTTAAGATTACTATGGTTGAGCCTAACAGGGAACAGCCCCGTCGTAAATTCGACGAGGACGCTCTTCAGGAATTATCCGAATCAATCAAGCAGTTCGGTGTACTTCAGCCCCTGGTTGTTCAGGATAGAAAAACCTATTATGAAATAATCGCGGGAGAGCGCCGTTGGAGAGCATCAAAGCTTGCCGGATTAAAGGAAGTTCCCGTAATAATCAAGGATTATACCGAGCAGGAAATCGTTGAGATATCGCTTATAGAGAATATTCAGCGAGAAGACTTAAATGCCATTGAAGAAGCCCAGGCATATAAAAGACTTGCGGAAGAGTTTAATCTTAAGCAGGACGCAATCGCTGAGAGAGTCAGCAAATCCCGTGCAGAGATTGCAAACTCAATGCGTCTTTTAAAGCTTTGCCCCGATGTACAGCAGATGATCGTGGACGAAATGCTCAGCAAGGGACACGCAAGAACACTCCTTGCGGTGGAGGATCCCGCAAAACAGTATGAGCTTGCGCAGCGCGCATTTGACGAAAAGCTCAGTGTTCGCGACGTGGAAAAGCTTGTAAAGCAGCTTGATAAACCGGTTAAAGAAAAGCCTGTTACCGATGAGAGACTTCAGATTTTCTACAATGACCTTTCGGAAAAATTAAAGAAGGCGCTCGGAACCAAGGTTACGATAAGCGGTAAAGGAAACGGAACCGGCAGCGTTAACATTGAATTCTATAACAGTGACGATTTAGACAAGATTGTTGATAAGCTTAACAACTAAGGCTTGGCCAAGAGGTGAAAATGGAAAGCAATTTACTTAAATCAATTTTGGGTCTTTCCGGATTTGACCCGGGATATCTGGTGATCGCGGTGGCGGTACTGCTGGTACTTGTTATAGTATTACTTATAGTCTCAATCGCGGGGGCCTCTAAAAATAAAAAGTTGAGCCGCAGAATTGATGCTTTATGCGCCGGAAAAAACGCGGAAAGTCTTGAGCTGGAGATCAATAAGATTTTAGAGGAAAACAAATACCTTATGAGTGAAGTCTCAGAGCATAAGGCATATATAAAGACCATTTTTAAGAGGCTTAAGATGGCATACCAGAAATTCGCGCTTGTTAAGTACGATGCACTGGATCAGATGGGCGGTCAGCTTTCGTTTGTCCTCGCCTTTTTGGATGAGAACAACAACGGATTTTTACTTAACTCGGTTCACTCGGCTACGATGAATTACATTTATTCAAAAAATGTTGTAGAGGGTGAAGTGGAGGTGGAACTTGGCGCCGAGGAAGCGGAAGCGCTTGAAAAGGCTATGAGTGTTAAGATCCCGAAATAAAAGCATCAGCGATAAGACATATATTTATTTATTGTGAGATTAAACTTTTAAAATTAGGAATATGGATAGGGCCCGACCGGGACCCTGGCGGCCTTTGGCCGGGAATGGAGAAGCAATGATCGATATTAAGTTTTTACGTGAAAATCCTGAAGTGGTAAAGGAAAATATTAAAAAGAAGTTTCAGGA
>JAIKXH010000128.1 GCA_024684215.1 Lachnospiraceae bacterium | reverse complement strand
TGACCTTGAAGGTGTTGGACAGTTTGAGGGATCAAACATAGTAATACCCTCGGGAAAAAACGTCACTCTTAATACCTTTGCGCAGGATGAGGGTGGACAGACCGTCTATCATTCATCTGTTATATCTTGTAAGACACTTTCGGTAGCGGGTACTTTGAGTATACCGGCGGCTACCAATGAGGCGCCCGCAAGCGGTTTGCAGATAGCGCAGGGAGGAAGCCTTTCGGTTACGGGAACCTTGACGCCCGGTGATGGTGCCTTTATAGAAGTAGGGGCAAATGCGACTGTTACGGGTGTGACTCTCTATGATTCAAATGGTACAAATACTATTAATTGCAACGGAACAGATAATACAACGCAGGAAAATTATATTTACAGTGTAAATTCCGGAAAATGGATTCGCGATGAAGGCGGTCAGGGCGGCGGTGCCCAGAATGTCACTGTAGCATCCGGAGAGACGAGAAACTCAAGTGATTTGGGAGAAATAGCAAACCTGACGGTCGAAGCCGGAGGAACATTAAATATAAATTCGTTTGTAGAGGCCGACAGTGTAACTATAAACGGAACTGTAAGTATTCAGGCATCGGCCAATGAGAATGAGCCAAACGGTATCCGTATAAGAGATGAAAGTGAGAATAACCAGCTCACCTTATCTATAGGTGAGGGAGGAAGCATTACTGCAGCCGGCGGAGCCGTACTTGATATAGCGGGCGGAGTTGCTGTGAGCGGATTAACGCTTTATGACACTGACGGAAGCACAGAGTTTGTATGCAACGGAACAAATAACACCAACAGAGAGGTATTTGATTATAATTCTACAGATTCAAAGTGGATCCGCGGCGGCGGTGCAGGAGGCCAGGGCGGCGGTGCCCAGGATGTCACTGTAGCATCCGGAGAGACGAGAAACTCAAGTGATTTGGGAGAAATAGCAAACCTGACGGTAGATGCCGGAGGAACATTAAATATAGATTCTTTTATAGAGGCTGATAATGTAACGATAAACGGAACTGTAAGTATTCAGGCATCGGCCAATGAGAATGAGCCAAACGGTATCCGTATAAGAGATGAGGGAGACAATAATTTCACCTTCTCGGTAGGCCAGGATGCAAGCATTACTGCAGCCGGCGGAGCCGTACTTGATATAGCGGGCGGAGTGGTTGTAAGCGGTCTGACGCTATATGACACCGATGGAACAAACACGTTTACATGTGACGGAACAAATAACGCCAACAGAGAAGTATTTGATTATAACGCTACAGGTTCAAAGTGGATTCGCGGCGGTGCAGGAGGCCAGGGTGGAGAAGACCCTGTGGAAACCTTTACAGTAAAGATTCCCAGCACTCTTGTACCAAATTCAGGTTCCGGAAACGGTACCATAACAGTCACCGGTAATATCGAGTCTAACAGTGACAGTGAGAATTATAAAGAATACACTTTCGCATGCGATGATTATGCATCGGTATCAATAGCCATAGCACCGAAAGATGGTTCCGGTTATATGATCAGCACAGTGACTGTAAATGATGTAGCAGACAATACTCTAACTGATGCTCAAAAAAGATCGGGAAAAACATACACTATATCATCACAGCCTGCTGCAGATACAGTCTATATTTACAACGTAACCTTTGAAACAGACAGAGCAGCCATGCTTGATGATATCGAAGGTCATGAGTATGCATATTATCCCGGTACCGGAACTGATTCCGAGAAGATAGGGCGGGTAAAACAGTATCTCGCGGTTGAGATCTGGTATGAGTACTTTGCCGGAGAAAGACCATATTCAAGTCGTGGTATCTATGCAGATATTTCTGCATTGGAGAGCAATCTCTCAGCAAGTGCGATAAGTCCGGCTACAGCCAACGACCCCGCAGGTATAACGAACGGACTAAGCTACATTACATTTACAATGACATCCGGTACGGAAAGTAATGAAATAAAAGTATATTTGCTGGAAAACGAATATCAATTTTTATTGGAGGTAGGTGCCTGCAGAGCATACCATGTTATTACCGGAAATGCTGCCGATGAAAATGGGATCTACGCCGATATGGTGGTGTCTATAGAGATACAGACTATAAACGGCGAGGAAGAGGGCGTATGGATATTCGGAAACGGAGCCTGCGCGGTAGGAAATCTGGGTACCGAAGACGAAGATGCTGTAATAGGATGGCATATCACTCAGGAACACTCGAGATTTTGTGACTACACTTGCTCCGGAGGAGTTTTCTATCAGCAGATAGGTCAGATCAATGGACGGCTTGTATTATGTAAGAAAAGAGACGATGCAGCGACTGTCAAGGTAACCGGAAGTGAGAGCGCAGGCGGATGGGATTTTGCGGATCTTGAATGGTTTGCGGCGACAGACGATCCGAATGACCCGGGAGAAGCGACCGTCTATATAGCCAGTGACAGTATTAGTATAGAAAATGTCAATTATGACAACACCTCCGGGGAGGATGTAGGTGTGAGCAGTGTAAGCCTTGATACTTCGAAGCTTCCCGCAGGAGCGGCTTCCGTAACGCAAAACGGAAACGCATTTACGGTAACTTTTAATACAAATTATGATGAGATTCCTCTTGTACTTACTATGTCAGACGGATCTACAAAGTATACGACCGTAAAACGTGTTGCTCTTTACATGAATGACACCGGCTTTACAGGCAGTAAGATAAGAGTATTCCATAGTTCAAACGCAGTGGATTATACGGTTATGGAGACCGAATCCGGAAAGGCTATATACGGAACGTATTATTATCCTACCGGGGATACTGCTCCCACTGATGCACAGAGTGATGCACGGCCTGTGGATCTCTTCGTAACTGTAAATACAAGCAGCGGTTCGGAAAAATACGAAATATCAAATAGTGAAGCTATAACTTACCATGACTCAGCGGCACTCCCGGAATATGATAATGGAACTCTTGTAAAAGGATATTTAGGTGAAGATCTTACCAATCATTACTATGACGATTTTATCATCTGGCAGGGAACTGATGAAGAGTTTGCCCAGCTTACAAGTATTGACGTTATAGCCTATGAGGTAGGGGATTCCGATAGCTTCGGCGGCGTTAAGGCCGGTTCCGGAAGCGGAGTGAGATGGGAATACCAGAACTTTGGACATTAATTAAAGGAGATAGCTAAGATGAAAAATATTAAGAATCTTTTTATACCCGCTGCCTCCCTTATAATGTTTTTGTTGTTTTACGTTCAGGCATTTGCGGGAACGGTTCAGAGCGTATCGGTGACCGGAACGGTTGCAAGCGCACAGGTTTCGGGAACTGTGGGTAGCGATGTAAAGGCGGCTGTTGCAGTTCAGCTTTTAGATACAAGTGATAACGTACTTTTAATGCAAAGCGTAATAATATCCGGTGATACATATTCGAGTACCCTTGATTTTACAGGAATTTCTCTTACAGCCGGCACATCGTACAAAATACGTGTAGCCGACTATGACGGAGGAAGCTGGATAACCACCACGTTTATTCCCACTGCCGTTGTTACACCGTCGTCAGGCGGTGATAGCGGAAGTTCCGGTAGCAGTAATTCGACCGGCAGTGACAGCAGTAATTCGACCGGCAGTGACAGCAGTAATTCAACCGGCAGTGACAGTAGCTCTCAAAATACCACTACAGACAGTTCGACCCCCGGCACCGCTTCCAATACTTTAACGAATACAAAACCTAACGACGACAAGGAAAAAGCAGAGGAAGAAAAAAAGGAAGAAAATATCGTAGTGGTTACGGAGAAAGAGGAGTCACAGGAAAATGAAAGCTCGCCCGAGACAGCCGGTGAGGAGGAATCAAGGGAAGATATAATTCTGACGCTTCCTATAGAACCCGAAAAGGACAGTGACGGTGGGTTTAAATGGTGGATTATTCCGATAGCGATTTGCGGAGTTGCTCTGGTTGGAGTAGGAATTGGAGCTGTGATAATAAATAACAGAAAAGGCGAATAGGAACAGTTTATGAAAAAAAGCCGGTTTTGGCACTAGTATGTACATTTGCACTATTTATCGCAGCGTGCGGAGCAAAAACAAGTGATAATACGGAGGAGGAAACTGCGGTATATGAAGATACCGCAGAAACAGAATCCTCCGTTGAAAGCACAGATAATAATGAAGAAGACGGCAGCGAGGTCATTACAGAGGAAGAAGACCATGAAGCTGCCGTGGCTTCGTTATGGGGCGATAAAGTCTATACAAAAGAAGAAGTACAAAAAAGGATGGACGAAGGGCTGAGCGAGAACTGGTATACATACCAACTAAATGCAGTAAGGGCCAATTTGTATTCTCTTCCCGATAATGTTTTAGAGAGTATAGAAAATGCTTTTGGAGCATATAAGTGGGACACCTATGAAATACCGGATTTTAATAATTGGGGCGAATACTTTTCTGAAGACAGAGTTGGTGACGAAGAGGAAAAAATCCATGCAGTATTGGATTTGTACGGTATATCGCCGGACACAGTTTTCCCTGCATATACCGAGAGCCAGTTAGAAAAAGCTCTGGCGGATAATCCTAAGATTGATTTGGATCAGTTTTCCACCTATGAGGACGGAGATGCTTATTTGGCATATTATTCCTACTACGGAAAAGAAGTTTTGGTGGAGAATGATCTGATACGTATGGAGGGAGTACGCGATATCACTGTAAATGCATACGAAGATATCAGAAGAGTTAACAAGATAACAAATATTTCCGATACTCCGATTTTCTTAGATTATTTATGTATTGATTAGCTCGAAGGAGGGTATGAAGATTATCAAAAACTGTTTGCCCAGCAGGAAGGCTACGAGTCTGAGTATGACAAAGGAGCAGTACTTTCCGAAGATACATCGGTTATAGGCTTTAATACCAAGGACATACTTATGCCCGGGGAATTTACTTTTTATGCAATTAATTATGGAAAACACACTAATTTCAATAGTCACTGGTTTTTCAGGGTATATGGCATTACTAAAGAGGAAGCCTTGGCATTTTCCGAGACAACAGTCTCTGAAAAAATATTCAGTATGAAAGATGAAATCCGAAAAAAATAAACCCCGGTGGATGTTTATTTTATAGCTAAAAACAGAACGATACCGATGGAAGAGAGTGAGTTTGAGCACGCCACCAGAGCTATGGATATTTCTGTGATAACCGTTATCTTGTCATGGAAACTTCAGAAGGAAATTTAGGACTTATTGATATGCAGACAGGTGAAATTCTTTGGCAGAATTATCGAGGTGTTCAGATCAGACATGCATATTTTTCCGAGGATGATTCAGTTATATATATAGACTCACAGGAATGCATTGCAGCTTTTAATGCATCCGATGGTGAAATGATCTGGCAGACATTTACTGCAAACGGATTTTGTATCGATATGATAATGTCTTCAAAATACCTTTATTGTTCGCCAAAGGGAGTCGGCGGAAATGACAATAAGCTGGCATGTATAGATAGAAAAACCGGTGAGCCGCTTTGGACATTAAATTACGGAGGCCAGGCTGCGTGGTTTACCGGTGATTCGCAGTATGTAGCTATCAAGGATTACGGTATTTTGGAGGTATTTACAAGGGATGGCAACAAGATAGCAACCACAGCATGCGGATCTAATTCTAAAATGAGTTGGTTTGTATATATGAAGGATGATTTATCAAGAATACTCAATATAGCCGGAGGAGGCGGAGGCGGAAATTCAGGCTGGTTATATAATATGGTTCTGGAAGAAGGTTATGACAGAGCGTTTATAGATAAACAGTTGGAAAAGTAGAGGATGACGTATGAAAAAACTATTATGGGCAGCGAGCGGAATAATTATAGCGTTTTGTTGTTTGATGCTGGTATCTTGTGCCGGCAATGAAGAAGGAGAGCGCGAAATTAAATATACTCCGGCTAAAAGCGACGAATATAAAGGCATCCATTATGTAAGAGAAGATGGAACGTCATACACCCTGTTTACGTTCTGTGAGGATGGATTAGTTGTAGATGGTGGGTCAATCCCATGTATAGAGACATTTGATAAAGAGGAATTTATAGGACTTTCATACGAAGAAGCCTTTTTGAAATACTATGACCTGGCTTTGGCCGATTTGGAGACAGAGCCTAATGGCGGTCCTTTTGTAAGGATAGAAGCCGTTATTTACGAAGGTGAAGACTACGAGGATTATCGCGCTATATATGAGCGAATCAGGGATAAGGTTATGCCCGGCGCAGAGATACTAAGCGTTGCTGATGATAAAGAACGATTTCTTGATTTGGTTACCGAATCCAATGAGCATTATATTCGCATGGAGATGGACAAAGTAGAAGCAGAGGAGAAACGCCTGGCAGAGGAGGCAGCGCGCGAGGAAGAGCGCCTGGCAGAGGAGGCAGCGTACGAAGAAGAACGTCTAGCCCAGGCAGCAAAAGAGGAGGAAGAGGCTCGCCTTGCCGAAGAAGCCCGTCAGGCGGAGGAAGAAAAACTTAAGCAGATTTCTACTCAGGAACAGATGAATGAATGCTTGAAAAGAAACATCAGAGATATGAATTTGGTAAGTGATATCACTATTGACATGAGCAAAGATGTACCCACGGGAGCACAGGTCAATTGTGATGGTCATAAGGTTACTATAAAAGGTTGCTTCTCCGGAACTATAGAAGTAAATGAGGGTGGAGGGGCAGTATCGGTATTAAATTTGATAGATGCATCGGCCGTTGATATGTCGGGAATTAGTGTAGATACCACGGCCCTTGATTCATTGGAATATGAATGTGAAGACGGAGTATATTTTTCTTCCAATCGCAAATGCAAAGATATAGTTTTGGTAGAGGGTACAAGCTATAAGAATGTAGCTTTACCTGAAGGTATTAAAACGAGAATGGACGTATTTAGTGAGAATATATCTCCCCTGGATGGATATGTAAGTATCGATATTAATGATGATGGAGATAGAGTAGGTTTAGGTTATTATTGTCCGGTTGGCAGTTATGAAGGACTGCAGGCTTTTGAGGAGAAATATCTCCTTGAGATCATCACCAAAGGTTACAGCGAATTCGTAGAAGAGTCAGGATTTTCGGGAGGTATTGAGATATGGACAAAGCAAGAGCTTGATATAGGCGATGTAGTGCTCCCTGATATGGATTATACAGGATTTGAGCTGATGCCGGGGTCTAGCTTAAAGCTCACCGGAAAAATAACTGTCACCGGCGGAACTTTGAGGTGGGCTATAAACGAGCCCGACCAACTTGATATATCGGGACTTACACTTGTCAAAAAGCATCCTTCGCCGGATATGTTATGGATAGAGTTTGACCCTGAGCTCGGTATCAACGAGGCCTTATGCACTCCAAGAGCGGCAAACGGGTCTTTAAAAACAAGCCTTGGGGACAGCAGGTTCTCAATAACGATTTGGTAACAATAAGCAATATTTGCCTATGCAGAATGCGCTAATAGGTAGTAAAATAGTCATATCCGCGAAAGGATATGACTATTTTATTTTATGCGCACAGGTGTGAGCTCTAAACTTAAAAAGGAGACTTCAAAATGTCAAAGGATTATGATCTTTCACAGGTTTTAATGAAGGACAGTTATTGCGTCAACGCTTTTGAAAAGGATGTTGCTTATTTACTAAGTCTTGATGAAGAAAAACTTCTTGCGGGATTTTATGAAAATGCGGGAATTAAGACTAAAAAGATTCGCTATGCCGGATGGGAAAACATGCTCATCGGCGGACATACTTTGGGTCATTATCTGACAGCGGCTGCGCAGGGATATGCAAATGCGCAGGTTAAAAAGAAAGATAAGGACGCTCTTTTTTCCAAGATTAAAAATATAATAGACGGACTGCTTGAGTGCCAGAAACATTCAAAAGGAAAGCCCGGATTTGTTTTTGGAGCCGTTATTATGGACCAAAA
>JAIKXH010000105.1 GCA_024684215.1 Lachnospiraceae bacterium | reverse complement strand
GAGGCCACCGGCAACTGGTTTTCATTTAACAAGCGTGCCTCATATCCCGAAGTAGCGGAGTTTTTTGCAAGAGTATGCAAAATATTCCACAAGGAAGCCCCCAATGTCAAAGTCATTCTTTGCCTTGACGGATACAAGGATTTAAAATCCGAGAAAATGGAAAAAGAGGATGATTTCATCCCCGCAATCGAGGCAGCGGATATATATTCCGTTGACAGATATCTCGCCCTTCACTGGGGATATCCCTGTGATATAGCCGAGCCCGGCGGAAATTCCTTTGCCCGTTACAAAGAAAAAAACATCTATGAGCTTGCCAAAAAAAGCTATTACAGATACGTTGAGCTTACAGGTAAGAAAAAACCGATGGTTCTCTCCGAACTCAACGCGGACGGAGACGTAACCGGCCCCTACGATCAGGCAAAAATGGTTAAAAAATTTACCGATTTCATCAAAAAAGATCCCGATAAGTGGCTGAACGCATTTACGCTTTATCAGTTCCGCGATCAGGGACGTTTGGGACTTGAGATTGAAGATCCCAACAATAAAAATGTCGGTATAAAGCAACCTGTTTTTGATACCTACAAAAAAATAATCCACGATGAGTACTTCATGCCCACCATGAAAAAAGGCAAAAAGGCTACTCTCCCCGCTCGTCTTCGCTGGGGCGGATCAGAGGATGCGGAAGGCTTATCCGTACCTCTTTCATTTGAAGCCGCTCCCGTATTTTGCGAAGCATATTTTGAAGATGAGTTAAAAGATTTGAACCTTATGATGGAGCTTAACGGTCGTTGGTTTTACAAGGCTCCCGGCGTAGGCTTTATCGATTTCATGCCTGCATTTTTTGAAAATCCCATAAAGGGTGAAAACACCATTGACTTAAAGATATTTGCTCCACCTGCTACGGGAAAGAACGATCCTGCTCAGGGTAAAGATTGGCAGACCAATTATTATGCCGAGATCCCTCAGCTTCCCAAAATTAGAATTCGCACCGCACCGGTTGCAAAATAAGGAGGAAATTTAAAGTGAAACTTTTAGAGGATATGATTAGAGAAAAGGGCGTTGTGAAACCCGGAAATGTGCTGAAGGTAGACAGCTTTCTCAATCACCAGATGGATATAAACCTCTTTAACGAAATGGGAAAGGAATTTAAGCGCATCTTTGCTGACAAGCCCATCAACAAAATCCTTACCATAGAAGCTTCAGGTATCGGAATAGCCTGCATCGCGGCCCAGTATTTTAACGTGCCCGTTGTATTTGCCAAAAAGGCCCAAAGCATCAATATTGACGGTGATGTCTACTCTACTTCCATCACCTCCTTTACCCATAAAAGAGAATATCAGGTAATCGTATCAAGAAAGTATCTCTCACCCGAGGATCACGTACTTATAATCGACGACTTCCTCGCTAACGGCTGTGCACTTCAGGGCCTTATCGATATAGTAAATACCTCCGGCGCTACCGTGGAAGGAATCGGTATCGCGGTTGAAAAAGGCTTCCAGGACGGAGGAACACTTATAAGGAGCATGAAGCAAAACCTTCACAGCCTCGCCATTGTCAAATCAATGAACCCCGAAACCGGTGAAATAGAGTTCGCAGAAGACAAATAATTTTTCTACCATAAACGAGCTTATTATCTATCAGTAATAGGTACCAATCAGATGGAAAAATACAAACAAATCAAAAAAAGAATTTTTGACATTATACAGATCGGTCAGCGAGGTGATTTCCCCTCATTTGCATTTGATATATTTATAGTTGTCGTAATAGTCTTAAATATATTAGTGCTTATATTGGAAACATTTAACCTCCCTGCCGGTCTGCTTAACGCTCTTCATATAGTTGAAATTGTAACCATCGGCATCTTTATTGTCGAATACATACTTCGCATATGGACTGCCGATTTACTCTATCCCGCCGATTCCAAAGGCAAAGCGAGATTAAAATTTTTAATATCCTTTGACGGAATCGTTGATTTACTTACGATTATCCCCGCATTCTTTCTTACCGGCTTTTCTGCATTCAGAATGCTCAGAGTTGTAAGGATCTTTCACCTATTCCGCATTAACGCCACATATGATTCATTCAACGTTATTACCACAGTTTTACATCACAAAAGAAAGCAGATACTGTTTTCGGTATTCATAATTGCCATGCTTATGCTTGCCTCCTCCTTATGCATGTACAGCGTAGAACATGAGGCGCAGCCCGAAGTGTTTACAAATGCTTTTACAGGGCTATGGTGGAGCGTATCCGCAATTTTGACAGTAGGATACGGAGATGTCTACCCCATCACTCTCATAGGCCAGATAATGGCAATAATCATCTCTATATTGGGCGTAGGCGTCGTAGCCATACCCACCGGTATCATTTCCGCAGGTTTCGTAGAACAGCACACTATTCTCGAATCGGGAACATCCGGAAGAGCTTCTCGCGCTTTGCCCGGAGATGTTTTACACAGCACTTCTCAATCGCAAATTGGTGTATCCGGGAACGCTCTGTCTGATAAAGCAGCCTCATCTGCGCCGGTTAATGAGAAAATATATATAATATCAGAAAAAGAGAATATCTGCGAACGAATACTGAGGGACCGCGAGGCTACAGACCCCGAAACCAGAAGAAAATTTGACAGATACCTTGCTGAACTTCTAAAGGATTAAAGTTGAATTATTTTAATTTTTATTCTATACTTTTGATATATCTATTATGATTCTAGGGAGCGATTTATGAACATAGCTATAGTTGATGACGATCCTACAATCAGGATCTCTCTTCGACATTTCTTACATAAATGGCATACTGACAACAACCTTGATTTAAAGATGTCTGAGTTTGACGGTGGGGATGATTTTTTGGCATCATGCAAGGAAGGCGCGTTTGATATCGTATTCATGGATATCTTCATGGATAAAAAGAACGGTATTGATACTTCTGTAGATATGCGAAAGATAGACAAAAACGTGGTTTTGGTATTCCTTACTTCATCTACGGATCACATGCCCGATGCGTTTTCCGTCCATGCTTTCGGTTATCTGATAAAGCCTCTCTTACCGGATAAGCTTTATCAGGTAATGAACGATATATGGGCTATATTAAGTCCCGCGGAGGAGCAATATCTTACGGTCACCACCGGTAAGCTGGAACTTTATATCAGATATTCGGACATCCTTTATATCAATTCCGATTCAAATTATTGCATTATACACTGTCCCGAGCCCACTAAGTGCCGTGGACCGTTCTCGGTTCTTTGCGAGCCCCTTTCCGAGGACCCTGACTTTTGTCTTATTAACCGAGGTATAATAGTTAATCTTGCACATGTAGAAAACGTAGACTCTACCGGATGCACAATGGACAATGGCGATATCCTCCCCTTAAATACCAAGAAGTCTACCGCCATTAAACAGATTATTACCACATATAAATTCGAGCACAGGTAAAACCTGTGCTCGTTCTTTTATTATTATGATATTGAAGCTTCCTCTTCTTATCACGATATCAAAGCTTCTTTTCCTATTACGACATTGAAGCTTCCTCTTCAGCTTCAATCTTTTTATTGTTCTCAATAATCGCAAATGCAATATTGTTTGCGTGGTCTCCGACTCTCTCAAGGCCTGATACAACATCCGAGAAAATCATTCCGGCTTCGGGAGTACATTCGCCCCTAGTAAGACGGTCTACATGGTTTTGCTGTAGCTCCTTCTCCTTGGAATCGATCTTTTCCTCAAGCTCTATAATATCCTTCATATGAGTCTCGTCGCCCTTAACGAACATATCAATCGCATACTGGATATTTGTATTTACCATTTCAAGCATATCGCCGAGCTCTTTTTGTGCTTCCTTCGAAATAGTAGCACCGTTTTCTTTCCTCATCACCGCTGCATCTGCTATATTCTCTGCATGATCTCCGATTCGTTCAATATCATTGGCCACATGGAAAAGTGCACCAATCTGTTTTAAGTCTTCTATAGGGAGTGTGGTCTGGTTTATCTTAACAAGATAATTGGTAATCGCATGGTTTAGATAATCGATATTTTTCTCAACCTCGTATACTTCCTTGATATCATCCTCGTCGAGAGTGATAAGTGCATTCATAGCACGGTTAAGGTTCTCACTGGCAAGTGATGCCATACGGTCAAGTTCCTTTATAACCTCTACAACTGCTGTTGCAGGGTTAAATACGACTTTCTCACCGATATATTTAAGCTGTCCCGCTGTACGATATCCGACCTTCTTGTCCTCGCCTCTTACGCAAGCACATGACAACTTTACGATAGGCTTTAAGAACGGGAACAAAACGATAACCTGGAATACCTTAATAAGTGTATGTGCGTTTGCAACAAATCTACCGTTGTCATTGTTTGAAATAGCCATAAGTCCGTTAACAACAGGCTGTTTTGCAACCGCAAGCACTATATAGATAACAATGGTACCGATTACGTTAAACCAGAAATGGATAAGCGCTGCTCTCTTCGCATCCTTCTTACCTGATAATGAAGCAAGAAGCGCGGTAGCGGTGGCACCGATATTACAACCAAGGATAATATAAAGAATAATATCCAGAGTAAGGAGATCTTGCTGAGCCATCAAAAGAGCAATGCTGACGGTTACAGATGAACTCTGGATAACCGCTGTGATAGCGGTACCTATCAAGGTAGCCAAAATCGGATTCTTAAGTGAGCTGAGTGTTTCTACAACAATAGGTGCTTCCTTAAGACCTGACATGGCATTTTTCATAGTTTCTAGTCCTACGAACAAAATACCGAAACCTACAATGATCTCACCAACCTGCTTTATCTGCTCCTTTTTTGCAAACATAACAATTAAAACACCTATTAACAGAATAAGAGGTGCTACCGCAGAAAAATTAAAAGAAACAAGCTGTGAAGTAACTGTTGTACCGATATTGGCACCGAATATAACGCCGGCAGCCTGATAAAGATTCATAAGGCCCGCGTTTACAAAGCTGACAACCATTGCCGTACAAGCCGATGACGACTGAATAGCCGCTGTAAAGAAAATACCGACTAGCATACCGGTAAAACGGTTGGTGGTAAGTTTTTCAAGAATACGTCTGAGTTTAGCGCCGGCCGCTTTCTCAATCGCGACGCTCATTAGTTTCATTCCGAACAGAAACAGGCCCAAACCGCCTGCCAGTGATAAAAGAGTAGATAGATTCATAATATTCCTTCTAAATTCTTTTTTTACATTCGATCTTCATATCGAACAAACTTTGACCAATTATCATTTACTACTCTATTTTACATAAACTTTACAATAATAATCAACTGATAAATCATACAACTTTTAATAAATTTTAAAAAACTTTTTAATATGTTTAACCAATTGAAAATGTTTTTCAAAAAAAACAGATAAGAATAACCTGTAAAACTATCCGGCTCAGATAAGTTTATAGTGCTCAAGCGCCTTATAAAGACCGTCATTTTCAAGCGTATCCGTTACATATTCACTCGCTTTTACAGCTTTTTCCATCCCTCCGCCCATGCAGATACCGTGACCCGCACCGGACAGCATATCTATATCGTTATTACTGTCTCCTATAGCGTAAGTATCCGATATATCAATTCCGAGCCTGTCGCATATAAGTCTTATTCCGTCAGCCTTGCTTGTCCCCTTGGGAATAAACTCATGAACAATTCCGTCATGATTGATGGGATCTACAAATCCGAAAATATTCTTCTTAACCGTTTCGTAATCAGTTTCCGGGAATACATCCGACGAGAACTTGTTTATATCGTGTTTACCATCATACTGAGTGGTTAAAAGAGCCCTGTCGCCCAACTTATTAAAAAGATAATCTACATATGGATCCTTATCAAAGCCGTCCGGAGATATATAATGAACCTCCGGTCCTTCAAGAACTATCGGCATATTACAACTGTCCGCCGTGTCAATAATTATCCTTACCTCTTCGGGGCTTAAACAATTATTGAAAATAACCTCTCCCTTATATTCAACATAATTGCCACAAGCGGCTACTATGCCGTCAAAGCCAAGTCCGAGCAGTTCGTCATCAAGTATATTGCTTCTGGCTCTTCCACTGTTTATAAAAGCCAAATGTCCCGCCTCACGCAATTTTTTAATTCCGATTTTTGTGCTTTCGGGTATTCTCAGTTTTCCATCCCAAAGCGTACCGTCTATATCAAAAAATACTGCCTTCATAAAAACATTTTCTCCGGTTTATATACTCCGTCAACGCACTTATAGATACCTGCAAATGATCCGTCAGGCCTGTATACTCTGACACAAGATTGCAAATTAATTGCGTTTTGGTTTACATAATTAATTTCATTCGTCTGTAATATATTTCCGTTTTCTAATTTATATAAAGCTTCTTTACTGACATAAGCCTGTGGATAATCAGGAAATAATCCGTCTACCGACTTCACGATTTCCGAAAGTCTGTCTTCATCCTTAAGCGCCTGTATCTCAGAAAGCTTAAGGGCCGTGTCTTTTCCAAAGATTCCGACTCTCGTTCTTTC
>JAIKXH010000098.1 GCA_024684215.1 Lachnospiraceae bacterium | reverse complement strand
TCCTACGGAAAGCAAATGTCCGATTCTCGTAATAAGCATGATAACTACAGTTGACAAGATACTGGGAAGGACAACGTATCTCATCTGAGCCATCTTTCCGGCTCCGTCAATCTGTGCCGCCTCATAGCTGGTAGGTGAAATTGCTATGATTGCCGCAAAGAATACGATACTGTCGTATCCGGCGCCCTCCCAAATACCTGTTATCTGATATATGGCTCTGAACAATCCCGGTTGATTAAGAAGTCCGGTCATCGCGACATCTTCACTGATCCATCCGAGATTAAGGAAAAGTTGTGAAATAATTCCCATTCCGTTGAAGGTTGAAGCACTTCTTACAAGCATGATGGTAAGTGAAGTCATAACTACGGTTGACATGAACTTGGGAAGATATGTCATAACCTGGAATACGCTTCGTGCAATATTTGATCTTACCTCATTAAAGAACAAAGCAAGAATGATCGGCATCGGGAAGCCGAAAAGCAAACCGTAGAAGCTCAGGAGGAATGTATTTCTCATTGCTCTCCAGAAATCGAGTGAAAGGCTTGCTGAAGGTCCTGTAGCACTGAAGAGAGTTTTGAAGGATGAAAATCCGATAAACAATCTGTCAGCAACCGCTGTTGATTCCTTGTACTGTTTGAAGCATCCGAGGAGCTCGTACATAGGTAAGTATCTCCAAAACAGGAATACTAAAATCATAGGTATGAGCATAACGTACAAACGCCAGTCTTTCAGGATTGTCCTTCCTACATGGAGCCAATAATGTTTTTCAACATCATCCCTGACTGCCTGTTCGTCGTCCATGCGATATACTTTTTTCTCCTCGTCATAAGTAAGGAAATCTGCGCCTTTAGCTTTCATTCCGTTCTCCTTCTTTAAAACCATAAAAATTTTTGTAAATATATTTTAGTAATATTTATATTTTTGTGTCGAAAATTTTATTAACTTCCGTAATTATTTATAATTGGCAGCTAATTATTTGTATCTGCTTTAGCCGCTTCGGCTTCCTGCAATCTCCTGATGTAATGCACCTGTTCCTCAAGCATGCCGTCCTGTCTTGATGCAACGAACACAATCAGAGCTGTAAAGATTAATGATAGTGAGTCGGTAGCAAAAAATGCGATTGAATTTTTGATACCGTATCCAAGGATAAGAGCCATCAGCGCTCTGCCTGTCTGCATAAGAACCTGTACTCCCAATCCGTAAAGGATTGCAAGAAGTGCATTCTTTCTCATACGCTCTTCTCTCATTAGCTTTACAATAAAAATTCCGGCAACTCCCAAGAGGTTTCCTACGCAGTAAATAAGATATTGCTGCAGGCTGCTTTTAAATACAACGCAGAGAACAAGTGCTCCGATAACCGCATGGATCGCGCCGAACCATTTCCATCTCACCATAACGATTGCAGTAACTCCCGCAACAGCTGAAACCGTATATAGCTGTTCGGGAAACCATTTAGACGAAGCGAGCGATATAAGCGCTTCCACTACTATAAGGATCACTGCAAACGCTGCAAGATCAAATGTTTTATATTGTGTAAGACTGAAGTGTGGTTTCATAGTTCAAAGCATACCATTTTGTTGTACATTTTACAAGATGTAAGCGCTTTATTTTTTACATTTTTATTACTTTTGACAAAAATCAGACCAATAAACTGTGATAAACCACCAATTAATTTTTTGGCTAAAAAAAAGCTTTCCGCAAACCGAAGCGGAAAGCTCTATTTTTCTGACATTTTGTTAAAAATTTACCGAATTGGTTTTCAATTTTTAACCGGAAATTAATCCATTTTCGTATACTCGGTATAGCCGGAACTTCTTGCAACCTGTTTCAAATCCGCCAGTGCTTTATGCAATTCTGTAAAGGAATTGTAAGCACTTCCAAAGTGTTTCAGTGCGAGTTCTCTATTGCCGGAAGCCGCAGCATTAAAGCAATCGGTAGCATGTTTATGAAGCATCTCATGCGCATCATAAGCTCTTTTAAATGCAGAGCTTTGAGTAAGCTTAGTATCAGTTTGAGCGGCAAACCACTTTCCGAGCTTGCATCCCTTAGGATTGTTAACCTGTTCTATCTTAAGATGCTCATATCCGATAAGATTGTTATACTGTCTCCATGTAAATATGATGTGATCGACTTCAAATACAGTGATCCAATCAATAAGAGAAAGTTCGGAAGAGCTTCTTGCCATATCTGAGCGAACCTTGTCCACTCTTCTTGAAATCTTATAGAGATGCTCTCCTGTAGAAAAGCACTCATCGTTAAGTGAATTAAATCCGCCTGCAACAGTGTTTCCGAGAGCTATAAACTCCTCGGTAAGAGCCGACTGGGTATTGATTTCATCAAATATAGAAGAAATATTTTCATTCATCTCTTCCACAAGAGAGGTCATGGTACCGAGCCCCTCTGCCGACTTATTGACCTCTGTAGTGCTCTTTTCCAGATTATCAGTGGTAGCTAAAATAAACTCAGCAAGTTTGTCAATATTATTTAGAAGTTCTTCAATAGATCCAACAACGGAATCAGCGCAGGAAGCAGTATTTTTTGAGAGTTCTCCTACCTGCTCAGCAACTATCGCAAATCCCCTTCCGGCCTCTCCGGCTCTCGCTGCCTCAATCGAAGCGTTAAGTGCAAGAAGTGAAGAATGACTTGCAAGAGATTTTATCTCATCTACAATCTTTGTAATATTTTCGGCATCTACCTTAAATTCGGAAATCTGATCGTTGATCTTTGCAACTTCAGAAGCTGACGAATCAATTGCCGCCGTGCTCTCGACCATTTTTCTTGAGCACTCCCTGGCAGTTGATAAAACATCTGAGGAATGCTTTTGAATTTCCTGAACGGCATACTGTACATTTGTAACGGATTTTTCAAGTTCTCCGCCCGAAACATGAATCGAGTCTACTACTCCTCTTTGGTTATTAACCTCCTCCATCATGTTTTTAACGACCGAAGAGTCCCCAATCTCGGCCATAGCTTCGTTCATTCTCATAACGAAAACATTGTTTGATTTTCTGATTCCGACAACCATTTCATTGAAAGCTTTTGTAAGGCTCTCGTCATTGAAGGTTCCTTCATCAACCGGCTCGAAGTTTCCCTGTGAAACCTCTTTCATACAGGCCTTAAACTTCTTTATATCGGCCTCGTACCCCGCCATTTTCACTTTTGTGCTTTTAAGCATACATCCTCCTTAAGCAACTTTAGGTAAGTATTTTTTCAAGCAATTAAAGCCGCTTAGTAACATTTTACAACATAAAACAGTATTTTTAAAGAAAATTGTGCAATTTATAAACACTAAATTTGTATAGTTTTATATCGTTTTTATTTTGCTTACATATTACTACTGTGATAATATGAAAACAGTTGTAACCGTTTACAAGTTTCTTAAGGAGTCATCATAATGAATGTAGATCCTTCTCATATTCCTATAAAAACATTTTTCCATCTTTTTGATGAGCCTTTCTATGCTTATTGTAAAAAGGACCATACCATCACTATTTATAATGCGGGAAGTTCTTCACTCTATGACGGAACTTTTTCTCTGTCAGATTTTATAATGCTGCTCAGATCAATGCTTACAGAGGATGATTTTCCATCTCTTGATTCGTTTGAAAAGCATTTGGAAAAACAATCCGAAAACTTCTCTCTCACATTTGCCAACAACTTTCTAAACAACAGCGAAGAAGTAGTCGGTGTAATGATAAAGGGTATGCTCGTCGAAACCGATGACGGTTGCAAACTAACCATTGGAAACATACATCCCAGGGCATCCAGACGCGTTTCCATGGGAGATGAAATAGACCGCGACCCTTTGACAGGGCTCATCAACAAAGTAGATATGGCAAAAATCTCTATCGAAACCATCGACAGAGACAAAGTTAACAATACATATATAGCCATTATAGATATCGACTACTTTAAATATGTAAACGACAATTACGGACATCAATACGGTGATCTTGTACTTACACAGGTAGCGGATATCATCCGCTCAGATATTGGAAAAGACGGTCTTGTAGGTCGAATAGGCGGCGACGAATTCTTTGTTCTTTTTACCAAGCCCTTGTCCATGTCTGCGCTCAGAGATCATTTGCAAAATATCAGGATATTGGTCAATAAAACCTTTGAGAACAAAGGACCTCGTGAAAACACTCCCATTTCGGTTTCAATGGGTGTTGCTAAATATCCGGACGATGCAAAAAATTACAACGATTTGTTTGTAGTTGCCGATTATTGCCTCTATCTTGCAAAAGAAAAAGGAAAAAACAGATACATAATTTATACACCTGAAAAGCATCCTACTCTAAGCGATATGAAAAAGCGCAAAGAAGAAGGAGCCGGAAGCCTTGCGGGCCGTGAAAATCTCCCTTTGGGAGACGTGCTTATCCAGTCCGCTTATATGATCATGTATGAAAAAAGCTCAAATATCGAGCGAATCTTTTCAGATTTTGCAAAAAGATTCAAACTTCCTTTTGTTATGATAGCAGGCCTCGAGGATAAATCAGTACCCGTTATTTGCGGTGAACAGGCAAGGACAGAATCAGTTATAACAAGCGATTTAATAGATGCACTAAATAAATTCCACGACAGATGTCCTAAAAACAGTTATGATTTTTATGTATGCAACAATGTGACACATATCGAAGGCGATAACGAAGATTTAATAGATGATTTTACAAGCTTAGGACTTGTATCCTTTATAAGTATTCCATTCCCGGATTTTAACGGTAAGAAAATGACACTGTTTTTCGCAAGTTTCGGGCAAAACCTTGTTTGGAACGAACAGCATTTTATGTATTTCAGAATGATGAGAGAAACTCTCACCATGCGCGAATTTTAAGGCAAGCCGCTTGTTATTGCCAATGCATTATATCGTCAAATTAAAGTTAGTTTAACTAATTTCAATGATAAAAAAAGCCGACACAAAGTCGGCTTTTTGTTTCTCGGAAAATCCGAAATCTTTTAATTAGCTTTACCCAAAACTAATATACTTATTCATATCTCGCTCGCCGGCAAAACAGACTAGCCGCGAACTTCCTTTACAATGTTAGCTGCTTCTCTGGTGAGCTCTTCAATCTTAGCGAAATCTCCGGCCTTGATAAGGTCGCCCTTAACCATCCAGCTTCCGCCGCAGCAAAGGATCTTGTCATTTGCAAGATAATCACGTACATTGGTAGCGTTGATTCCGCCGGTAGGCATAAACTTAAGTCCTACATAAGGAGCTGCAACTGCCTTGATGTAAGAAAGTCCGCCATTGTTCTCGGCGGGGAAGAACTTAACAACATCAAGTCCAAAGCTCATAGCCTGCTCCATCTCTGAAGGAGTAGCGGTTCCGGGAGCTACGGGATAGCCCTTCTTGATGCAGTGCTCAACAACCTTAGGGTTGAGTCCGGGGCTAACGATAAACTTAGCACCTGCTGCAACTGCTCTGTCTGCCTGCTCGGGAGTAAGTACAGTACCTGCTCCTACAAACATTTCAGGGAAGTTCTCGCTGATGATCTTGATTGATTCTTCTGCTGCATCAGTTCTGAAAGTAACCTCAGCACAGGGAAGTCCTCCCTTGATAAGAGCTTCTGCAAGAGGCTTAGCATCCTTTGCATCATTGATTACGACAACGGGAACGATGCCGATTTTCTGAAGCTGTCTTAAAACGTCGTTCATAATATATTCCTTTCCTAAACGTAAATATATTGTTTATTCATTTATCTCGTAAGCGCAGCCGGTAATTATTTTTACACCATTCGCTTCGCTAAATCGTTTAAAAAATTATTACCGATGCGCTCACTTAAATACATAATTTAAGCAAGGATTTCTTTAACCTTAGATGCAATGGCAGCATCTTTACAGTTATCAAAGAAATACTTCTTCACTCCCTCGCCCGAAAGAGCACCCTTAACAAGTTCTCTGTCAAGTTTGTCGAGGATTGTGAGCATATCGGTATGAGTGATTTCCTTCACACCGTCGAGAATCTTCTTGTTTCTCTGCTCGGGGACAACTCTCTCAGGGGGATATCCACCGCCGCCGGGAGTGCTGAAAAGCTTCTCAAAGATATACTCAAGCTTAAGTTCACCGCCCCATCCGAAGTTCTCGGCATAAGGAAGTGCTACACAGTTACCATCGTTTACCTGAGTGAAAAGATAAGCATCAAGAGGTGACTGTACATGGCCGCAAAGGACCTTGGGGAAAGAGTTGCATGCAAGCATAGCGCCCTCTCCGGTTCCGCAACCGGTCACTACAAAGTCAGCAGCTCCTGAGTTAAGAAGTACTGCAGCAAGTATACCGTTCTGAACATAAGTAAGAGAATTGGGATCCTCAGCGCCGTACATTCCGTAGTTATATACTTCATGTCCAAGAGGCTCTGCAACTTTCTTGAGTGCTGCAAAAATAAGTTCATTTTTAGCCGCCTGGCTGTTCTCGTTTATAAGTGCAATTTTCATTTTATACTCCTAAAGTAAAACTAAGCAATTCTCCAATGGTTATAATCAAAATCACGTTTTACGCAATTATCAGTCTTTAACCTTGATATCGCCTTCTACTTCAACCTCATCCTTGAACTTGGACTCATCGAGATTTGAAGGATCCTGTCCAATATAAGCAGAGATACCGCCATCGATGTAAACAACCTGACCATTGATAAAATCAGAAGCAGGTGATGCAAGGAATACTGCAAGTCCCATAAGGTCCTCAGTGTGTCCCCAACGCTGTGCGGGGGTCTTTGATCTGATGAAGCGATCGAAAGGATGCATGGATCCGTCAGCCTGCTTCTCACGAAGAGGTGCGGTCTGAGGAGTAGCGATGTATCCGGGGCCGATAGCATTACACTGAATGTTGTACTGACCATACTCAGAGCAGATATTTCTGGTGAGCATCTTAAGTCCGCCCTTAGCTGCTGCGTATGCAGATACAGTCTCACGTCCGAACTCACTCATCATTGAGCAAGCGTTTATAATCTTACCGCTTCCCTGCTCCATCATGTGGGGAAGAACTGCCTTTGAGCAGATGAAAGGACCGGTAAGGTCGATATCGATTACAAGATTCCAATCATTAAGGCTCATCTCATGCATAGGGATTCTCTTAATGATACCGGCATTATTTACAAGAATATCAATGGGTCCGACATTCTTCTCGACTTCCTTTACGAAGTTAGCTACCTGATCCTCTTTTGTAACGTCACAGATCATACCGAAAGCATCGATTCCTGCCTTCTTGTACTCTTCCATTCCGCGCTTAAAATTCTCTTCGTTGATATCGTTGAAAACAATCTTTGCTCCTGCCTCAGCGTATGCCTTTGCATAAGCCATACCAAGTCCGTAAGATGCGCCGGTGATCCAAGCTACCTTTCCGTCGAGTCTGAATTTTTCCATTACTCCCATTTCTTTTTCCTCCTAATTGTCGAAATATGTTTGTTTCTATATTTTTGTATCTAAATATCCGTGTCTAAACGCATCCTTCGAAATATTTTTATATAAATATTTCCGAAGCATTTTATTACAAAATATCCTGATTTCTTACATTATCCATGTCATCGAAATCCTGGTTCTCGCCGACCATACCCCAGATAAAGGTATAATTGCTGGATCCGCATCCACAGTGGATTGACCAGCTGGGTGAAATAACAGCTTCCTCATTGTGCATAACGATATGTCTGGTCTCCTGAGGCTCGCCCATGTAGTGCATAACAAATCCATCCTCGGGAACCTCGAAGTACATATACACTTCCATTCTTCTGTCATGAGTATGGCAGGGCATTGAGTTCCATACGCTTCCGGGCTCAAGATGAGTCATACCCATTTCAAGCTGGCAGCTCTCAACCTGTCCGGGCAGGATATACTTGCAGATTACGCGGTGGTTGGCTTCCTCCATGCTTCCGAGTTCTTTTTTATTCTCATCCTTAACGATTACAACGCCGGGCTCCGGAGTACCGGTAGGTTTGATAAGCACGGTAGGATAAGTAGCATGTGCAGGAGCACTGTTCAAATAAAACTTAGCGGGATTTTGGGGATCATCGCTTTCAAATGAAATATCGCGATTGCCCATTCCGATATACATACCCTCTCTGTGAGCTACCTTTGTGGTCTTTCCATCGATGGTAATGCTTCCTGCTCCTCCGATATTGATGACACCAAGCTCGCGTCTCTGCAAAAAGTAATCGGCTCTAAGTTCATCACCTGCAGTAAGAACAAGCTTTTCTGTAGTAGGTGTGGCTGAGCCAGCGATTATACGGTCAATATGGCTGTAAACAAGATAAATCTCACCGGGTCTGAAAACCTTGGGGATATGAAACTCTTCTCTAAGCCTTGCGGTATCATAATATTTGACATCCTTGGGGGATGCAGCAGTTCTAAGTTCCATGATTTTTCCTCCTGATAATTTCAAAATCATACAAAAAGCAAAATTGCCTCTTGTAAGTTATCTTATCAAAAGCTTCAAAAAATGTAAAGGCTTACATTCCCGAAATAATCAACAAAAATAAAAAATTAATTTATGTTTATTTACTCAAAAATCTATGCCTTCCGGACATAATTTTCCACTTTGATATTTACTCTTCCAATATTATCAATCATAAAATCATATAACAATGTAATTTTTAATTAATATATGTAATTAATAATGGATTTTACAAAAAAAAGGAAGGCTGCACACTCAGCCTTCCCAAAACAACAATAATTTACCGCCGGCAATTCATTCCCGGTCAGTCATAAAAACACCTTACCGAATTAATACTTACTCAGGTCTGTTACTTACTTCAATGATCTTTTCAAGAGTCTTTGTTGCTTTTCCGGAATCAATAATCTCAGCGGCAAGCTTTACTCCTTCCTCGAAAGAATCAGCCTTTCCGCCAATATATAAAGATGCACCTGCATTAAGAAGTACCGCATTTCTCTTGTGTCCCTTCTCGCCGCGAAGGATTGCTCTTGTAATCTCAGCATTTTCCTCGGGAGTTCCGCCCTTTAAATCATCCTTTGTACATCTCTCAAATCCGAAATCTTCGGGCTTTATAACAGTAGTTCTGTACCAGCCGTCTCTGATCTCGCAAACGGTGGTGGGTGCACTCATAGAGATTTCATCAAGCTTGTCCTGTCCGTAAACAACCATTCCCCTCTCTACTCCAAGACTCACAAGAACTCTCGCAAGCGGCTCTACGAGATACTCATCGTATACGCCCAAAAGCTGCATCTTGGGTGATCCCGGGTTGGTAAGAGGTCCGAGGATATTGAAAACGGTTCTGAATCCGAGCTCTTTTCTGATAGCGCCCACATACTTCATGGAAGTGTGATACTTTTGAGCAAAGAAAAAGCACATTCCGGCCTCATTTAAAAGCTCAATGCATCTTTCCGGGCTCTGCTGGATGTTTACGCCAAGTGCTTCAAGGCAGTCAGCTGTTCCGCACTTTGATGACGCTGCTCTGTTACCATGCTTCGCAACCTTCATTCCGCCCGCTGCAGCTACGATAGCCGAAGTTGTAGAAATGTTAAAGCTATGTGCATTGTCTCCGCCGGTTCCCACTATCTCAAAGATATCCATTCCGGTGTCAACCTTGGTAGCGTGATCTCTCATAGCTGCCGCACAGCCTGCGATTTCATCGGTGGTCTCCGCTCTGGCAGATTTAGTGGAAAGCGCAGCCAAAAATGCAGCGTTCTGAGTAGGAGTTGTTTCACCGCTCATGATCTCATTCATCACCGCGTAAGCTTCATCGTAAGATAAGTCCTCCTTATTTACGATCTTTACAATAGCCTCTTTAATCATTGTTTGTAATCCTCCGTTTGTTTAATATCTTTAAGGCTTTGAATTATCAATTTTCTGCTGAAGCTTAAGTCCGTTACTTATGCCCCTAATATGATAAGCATCATTGAAAAGTCCCATGCGTGTATGCACATACGCACCCTTTTCAACAGGAAAATCGATCTCTATTATAGAAGTAAAATCATAAGGAAAAACGCAGGCATAATAAGGAAAAGGGATTCCCAAAATATGGCTCATGGCAATCGCGCCGCTTCCCCCGTGCGAAAATATAGCAACGGTTTTCTCTTCATCCGTCTCACATAAAAATCTCACACCGTCGTGCTTGTATCCCTGATGGGCCAGAAACTCATCTATCTTTGCGCTTACCTTGTCAAAATACTCTGTGGCGAGATTTGTTTTAAAGTAAGGATGCTCTCTCCAATCTTTTTTTGAAAAATCAAAATTATCCTCATAAAGCATTTTATCAGCCAAAGTCCAAACATGGCCCTCGAGAGGAATTCCTTCACCTCCCCACCAGATTTCGTGCATGTAATCAAGCACCGTTATCGGTAGGTTTAAACGCTTTGCGGTATAGGCGGCCGTCTCATACGCTCTACCCATCGGTGATGCGTATATCTCGCTTATTCCCTCGTTTTCAAGCCTTTTCGCACAAGCCTCGGCCTGCTTATTACCCAGTTCGGTCAAGGTGTCCTTCTCGTAATCAGGCTCACCATGCCTTATAAATAAAAGTCTCATAAAAATCTCCTGTCCCCGACAAATGTCTCTCTCATAATATATAAAATCTAGGTTTGATTTTTCCTTCTGTTTCTCCTGACCCTGTTGATATGCCGCTCAAAATCTCCGTTTTTTAAAAGCAAGGCCAAAACATATTGATCGAATATCGGTACAGTACAGGAATAAAAACCTAATTTCTCATCGAATAATTCTAACATATTTGACGGCAAAACCATATACCCAATTCGCATAGAAGGTGCCACTGTCCTTGAAAAAGTATTTAAATAAATCACCCTCGAATCACTGTCCATAAGATAAAGCGGCTCTTCCGCTTTTCTTGAAACAGTAAGCTCAGAATCGTAATTATCCTCTATTAAAATTCCGTCATTTTCCCTCGCCCACTTTAAATACTCCCTCTTTTTGGAAATATCCGCAGTAGCTCCGCTGGGATACGAATTAAAAGGTGTGATATGTAAAATCTTAGCTTTGGTTTTATTTAATGCCGCGGAATCAATACCTGTGGGCGTCATTTCCAAAAAATCACACTCAGCTCCCATCGCATTGTAAACATCATAAATCTTGCTGTAGGAAGGGCTCTCAAGCCCATATATCTTGTCCGTCCCAAACATCTGAACAATAAGTCCGTACAAATACTCAGCACCCGACCCGATAATTACCTGCTCAGGCCGAATATACAGATGACGGCTCCTAGCAAGATACCTGCATATCTCTTCTCTTAGCTCCGGACAGCCATGGTTCGGAGACTTGACAAGAAGCTTTTCTCCATAGTCAAGAATCACCTTTCTCATAGTTTTAGTCAAAACAGAAAAAGGGAAATCTCCTACTCTTAGATGTACATCGGATTTTTCATAAGCCGTAAAATCAAATTTGGAATAATCACCTTCGCGGCTTTCAATCCCGTCCGTATCATCTTTATACGTGACAAAAACTCCGCTTCGTTGCCTGCTTTCAACATACCCTTCTTCATTTAACAAAGTAAGCGCATGCTCAACGGTTATAACGCTGACGCCGGTTTCTTCAGCAATAATTCTCTTGGAAGGAAGCTTTTCCCCATACGTATAGACACCTTCCGATATATCTCTGACCAGCTGTCTGTATAGTTGAATATAAGCCGGTTCAGGATTTTTATCTGAAATCTCGTAATTCATCTGGTCATATAATTCCTTTCGGTTTTGGTTATTTTTATATGGTCAGATTTATATTAATCTTTTTTTCATCAAAAGTAAAGGAAGTACAAACAAATGAAGCAAAAACACTTAACACCACTCAACATCACAATGACTGCTCTGTTTATGGCACTGAACGTAGCCATGTCCTCTTTCGGAATTCCCGTTCCCGGCGGACACCTTTATCTTTGCGACGCGGTTATATGCCTTGCATCCATTCTGCTCGGGCCCTTTGAAGCCTTTGTGGTCGGCGGTATAGGTTCATTTTTAGGAGATATGATTTTCTATCCCCTTCCTATGTTCGTATCACTTGTCACCCACGGATTACAGGCAGTGGTTATATCACTCATCTCACATTACACCTTTAAAAAGCATCCCAAGATTGCTTCAGGAATCGGAGTAACCGTTGGTGCTATAATCATGGTTGTGGGATATACTCTCGGTAAAACATTTGTTTACAGTACATTTGAATATGCTATGATCAAGCTCCCCTACGAAATTGCTCAGGGCGCTTTGGGAGCTATACTCGGTATGCTTCTTTGCTACACATTTAGAATCGGCAAACTATACCACAAATTCGCGGATAAAAACTGATTTAGCCCGCAAATATTACACCTAATATATACCGGGCATTAATAGGAATCTGCATTAATGCATACCTAACTTATTTTTTACATATGCGATTTCTTCGTTGAGCATATCGGTATCCACAAAACCCTCCTTGTTAAAAGCGGTGGATTCCAAAGTATAGGTTCCCTTATAACCGATCTTTTCGATAAAGGAGAAAAACCTGTCAAAATCGATATGTCCCTTTCCGATGGGAAGGGTGCGAAGATTCGCCCAATCCTTTAAGCCTCCGCCATAATCATTAACGTGATAATGGCGGATGTGTTTTTCTTTCCAAAGCATTTCATATTTTTTATCATATAAAAGCTCAAGCTGTCCGTGAAAAGCAGCCATCTTTGTATCAAATATAAATCCTATATCGGGGTATAGGTCCAGAAGTTCCATCCAATGACTCATCGGATCGTTTACATTACATACGACATTCTCAATAAGCAAATCAACGCCATAACCATCGGCAATATCCTTAAGCATCGGATACGCCTTTAGATTGTTCTCCATAAATGCATCTGAAGTCATGCCGTCCCAAAGGTGCATCACCATTTTTTTCGCGCTGATCTCAGAAGCCATCTTTACATTTATCTCAAATTTATCAAAAGCATCCTTCCAATCTTCTTTCGAGCCCTTACTTATGCTCTCACCAATGCTTTTCTGGCAATGAAAACAGGGCGTATGTATATCATTTGACTTTAAAAAATCAACTATTTCATCTTCGCGGCCATACCATGTGCTGTACATCATAAACTCAAAGCCGTCACTGTTTATTTTTGGGGTAAGTTCCTTTAAAAGCCTAAAATCTCTGCCGTTTGGGCGTCCAATCAAAGCTCCTGTGGAAACAAGTACTTCATTACTCATAATAAAACCTCGTACCAATTCTAATCGTAAAAAACGCGTTAGTTAACTAAGCCTTATAATTACTTTAAAAAACTTCTCCGATTATCTGTAAATCACCTGAGACTCCTCAAATAATCCTTGTGCTCATCCGAAACTCTGTATGATTCGATTGCTTTTTGGATTGCCTTTCTCCTCGTCCACTCATCGAGCTTCGTAGCATCTTCCATATATTTGACCGCCGCATCATACTGCTTTGCCAGCGCCGTTGCAAAATACCAAGCTACCATCATCCTCAAATAATAGTCATCCGAGGCCTCAACCGGAACATCTATTTTATTTGACTCCTTATCATTCGTCTTTATCTTTACTTCTGTCCCGCTCTTAACACCCTCGTTAATATTTCCCGGCGCCTTCATACTGACAAGCTCCAAATACTCATCTTTGAAATCATCACCCAAGAACTCGTTCATCAGCATCCTGATACCAAAACGCGCCGTGTATACATGATCTGATGATATCCATTTTTTAATAAGCGGAAGAAGCTTCTCATGGTGCTTTTTAAAAACCTTTGGTGAAGACTGATCCGAAACAGGCCAGCAATCAACATAGGGCAAAAACTGCTCAGTGCGCTTTACGCACTCATCAAAATCTTTTATAAAAGAAATGACGAAAAAATGCACCAGATTTTCCTCGTACCACTTGTGAGGAAGAGAATCCAAAAATTCTCCGTACTCTCCGCTTTTATAAAGCTTTTTCGCAATATCTCTCATCGCAGGAGTACGCACTCCTATAACGCAATCAGGTGAAATATTCGGAACAAGCTTTGACTGAAAATCCTTATAATCCGCATCTGCTGCTGCTTTTAAATCATCGTAAATACTTACTGCCATAATATCCCCTTCGTATAGTGTAATCGATTCTTAAATTGATGCTTTGATTACCGAGCTAACGTTTTATCTGACAACTACCTTATCCGGATTTTTTGCCCAATCCAAAATCTGATCCGCATCATGCTTAAATAGATTATCCGGGATATTTTCCCTGCTAAAGAATCTATGCTCTAAAGCCTCGCCGTCAGGCTGTGAAATCGTCCCCTTATAATTTCTCGTTCTAAACACAACGGCCACAGAATAAACCACATCTTTATTCGGATATTTTATAAGCCTGTTTTCACCGGAATATAAGCCAAAAAGCTCGAGGTCGTAAACCTCTAAGCCAACCTCTTCTTTAATCTCACGCTTAGCGGCCTCCTCATAAGTCTCCATAGGTTCAAGCCCGCCTCCCGGAACGCACCACTCACCGGTGTCCCTGCGCCTCTGTAAGAGCACCTCGCCTTTTCCATTTTCTATCAAAACACCGCATCCGACACCAAGCAACATATCGTGACCGATGTATTTTCTCATATTTTCAATATAATTCATTACTCTACCTCCCTAAAGCAATATTATACTTCACCACCGCGTTATTGCATATAAAAATAATATATAATAAAATAAAAAATGAGTTTTAAAACACCATATTACTTGAAAATAAAGGGGAAAAAACTAATGAAAGAATTTATCAAAGGAGCCAATCCATATATGCCGCTTTGGGAGCACGTACCCGACGGGGAGCCAAGAGTATTTGAGCACAACGGAGAAAAAAGAGTCTATGTTTACGGATCTCACGATATCGAAAAGACACAGTATTGCGGCAGAAATTATGTTGCATGGTCTGCCCCTGTGGATGATCTAACAAACTGGAAATGCCACGGCGTATGCTACGAGACGCATTACGACACTATACTTTACGCCCCGGACGTGGTTAAAAAAGGTGATACCTACTACATGTATGCAGCCGAGAGATTCGGAAGTCTAATCGTTGTAGCTTCTTCAAAGACTCCCTGGGGACCTTTTGAAAACCCTGTAGTAACTAAACTTGGCTTCGATCCCGGAGTTCTCGTAGATGACGACGGAAAAGTATATGCATACTGGGGCGGATGTGCTGCACCCTGCTATATCGCAGAGCTTGAAGACGATATGGCCACAATAAAAGAGGAAACTCTCGTATCAAACCCTATGGGTCACGCCAATTGTCCCTGGGATCCCAAGGAGGACGGCCACATCGACCTTTTGGACGCATTCTTTGAGGCATCAAGCCCCAGGAAAGTATTGGGTAAATATGTTTACATCTACTCTACCAGGTATGAAAAGCCCATCCCTCAACTCGGTATTTTCGAGGACTGTAACGGATTTCTAACCTACAAATTCAGTGATTCACCCTTTGGACCTTTCCGTGACGGCGGCGATATAAGCTTTAACGGAGGCGAAATCTTAAGAGACAGTGAAGGCCTTGGAACCATGACCTATAAATGGGGCAATAACCACGGCTCAATAATGGAAGTCAATGGAAAATGGTATATCTTCTACCACAGACACACAGGCGGCACAGAATACTCACGCCAGGGTATGATAGAGCCAATCGATGTAGCCCTCGGTACAGATGGCAGACTCTTCATCGGAGACATAAAATACCTTGCCGGCGAACCCATTTCATCTAAGCCCGTCGAAATGACCTCACAGGGTGCCCATATTAACGGTCTCGATGCATATAAATGGATTTCCGCAGGTTACGCTTGCCATATTTACGGTAGCAAAAAAAATGCGGTTATCCGCGCTGTATATGAGCAAAGAGATGATATCTCCGCTCCAATAGATCATATTACAGGCGGAACTACGGTTGGATTCAGATATCTGCAGTTTGGAAATAACACTCCAAAAACATGTACCATCGTTCTCGATAAAGCAGATAAAGTTAAAATTAATGTTCGTATAGATTCTTATAAGGGCCGAATTATCTCTACTGCCGAGTTTGACGGTTCTATGAGTGAAATTACAGTCCCTGTAACCGTTGGCACTGTCGGAAAACACGCTGTGTATTTTGAGTTTGTATCGGATGATAACGATGCCGATTACTCATTCGACAGATTTACATTTGACAGATAATTCCCTTTAATTGCTTTGTAAAATATCTGCATAATATAATCATGTACATAACAAAAGGCGGCAGGTTTTATACCCGCCGCCACTTTTTAAGCATTTTTGATTAAATCATTTTCTTTATTATCTAAACATTGCACTAGATCATCTAATGAAATTAGTCCAAACCTTCTGCTCTTTTTCCGGAACTCCGTACTCGTCTTTTCCAAGCTTAATACTTTTAATAAGAAATGCCATATTTCTTGCAAGCACACGCATAGTTTGCATGCCTTCATGATCCTTTAAAGCCTCACCGGGTGCGCCACCGTGAACACTGTTCCAATAATTGCTTGTAACAACTACCATACCACAGCCGGTAAAATACTTATTTAACTGATCATAAGCTGCCGATGCACCGCCACGTCTCGCTACGACAATACTTGATGCAACTTTCATGGTTTTATCAAAATTTGAGCTATAGAATAATCTGTCAAGTAAAGCGGTTAGAGTAGAATTTGCCGAAGCGTAATAAACAGGTGATGCAACTACAAGTCCGTCGGCTTCCTTGAACTTTTCCGCCACTTCATTGACCACATCGTCAAAAACGCATTTTCCTGTACTACCACATGAACCGCAAGCCACACAGCCTCTGATATCCGTGCTTCCAACCCTGATAACCTCAGCTTCGACGCCTTCAGCTTCAATAGTTTTAACAAATTCATCAACCGCAATTGATGTATTTCCGTTTGCCCTGGGACTTCCGTTAAGAACTAGTATTTTCATAATAATTTTGCCACAACCTCGTTGATTATTTTACCGTCTGCCTTACCTTTAAGCTCAGCCATTACAGCTTTCATGATCTGACCTTTGTTGCCTGTAGCGATTACATCGGAGAACTTCTCTTTCAAAATCACTTCAACTTCCTCTGCAGAAAGCATCTTTGGAGCGTACTCCTCAAATACCTTTAACCTGGCTTCATATTCAACCTTTAAATCAGCTCTGGAATCCGGGCAGGTCTCTATCTGTTCCTTTACACTCTTGATTTCTTTCATAATAGCCTGATCGGTCATATCATCGGGAATATTCTCTCTGCATCCGGCATCGATAGCCAGCTTTTTTGTAGCAGAAACAAGCGTGGAAATAGCATCCTTTCTGGGCTTGTCATGATCTTTCATGGCCTGCATCATATCTTTCTGTAATTTTTCGAACTGCATTTT
>JAIKXH010000057.1 GCA_024684215.1 Lachnospiraceae bacterium | reverse complement strand
AACCCCGGAGATAAGGAAGCAGAGGCAAAGTTTAAGGAGGCGTCAGAGGCATACGCAGTATTGTCGGATCCCGACAAGAGACGTCAGTATGACCAGTTCGGACATGCGGCCTTTGAAGGCGGTGCCGGCGGAGCGGGCGGTTTTGATTTCTCAAGTATGGATTTCTCCGATATTTTCGGAAGTTTCGGAGATATTTTCAGTGGAATATTCGGAGGCGGAGGACGTTCATACGGAGCAAGTTCGAATGGTCCTATGAAGGGAGCCAACATTCGCACCAGAGTTGACTTGGATTTCCTCGAGGCTGTTTTCGGATGTGAAAAAGAGATCGAGCTTACAGTAAAGGAAACATGTACATCATGTAACGGAAGCGGAGCAAAGAAAGGCACAAAGCCCGAGACTTGTTCTACTTGCGGCGGTAAAGGACAGGTGGTTCGCACAAGACAATCTATGCTCGGTATGATGAGAAGCGTAGAGCCTTGTCCCGATTGTGGCGGTACCGGCAAGATTATTCGTGAGAAGTGTCCTGATTGTCGCGGCAACGGATTTGTTCCCATGAAAAAGAAATATTCCGTCAATATACCCGCAGGTATAGATAACGGTCAGGCAGTCAACATGCCCGGACTGGGTGATCCCGGAAGGAACGGTGGCCCCAGAGGAGATGCCCGCGTAGAAGTACGTGTACGTCCTCACCCTGTTTTCCAGAGAGACGGATTTGATATTTATTCGAACGTGCCCATCTCAATCGCTGTTGCAGCGCTTGGCGGAGATGTGCTTATTGATACTGTGGACGGTAAGGTTGCATACAGTGTAAAGGCCGGAACCCAGACCGATACCCGCGTTAGACTTCGCGGTAAGGGAGTGCCTTCATGGAGAAGCAAAGGAGTAAGAGGAGATCATTACATCAACCTTATTATTCAGACTCCCGATAAGCTTTCCAAAGAGGCAAGAGAGGCTCTTATTCAGTTTGATAAGCTGACAGGAGACAGCCTTAATGCAGTGGCAAGGGAGACATCAAAGGATCCCGATGACGGTGGAAAAAAGAAAAAGCGTTTCGGTAAATAAGATTATCTGATTGGAGGCATCATGTCCCAGGAAAATAAAGAGGTTCAGGAGCTTACAAAAAGCATTCTGAAAAACTACGAAAAGAAAAGTATAATAAATCCGGGCAAATTGTTTGAACAGCCCGACAGAGACGCTGTAAACGATATCCTGGATAAGCTGGTAAAAATAGTTTTTCCTGCCTTTTACAGAGAAAAAGGATACAAGTTTTACAATGTTGAAAGCAGACTTACTGTTCTTATAGAAGACGTTTACTACAATCTCAGTAAGCAGATTCCCATCGCACTCAGGCAAAAGCCCGAAGCGGCGGATATGACCGATGAGGAAATATACGCGGAAGGCTCTAGAATTACCGGAGAATTCTTAGCTCGGATCCCAAAGGTAAGAGATCTGGTTGAGACAGATGTACAGGCTTCTTTCGACGGAGATCCCGCAGCATTTAACACTAATGAGATTATACTTTGCTATCCCGGACTTCGTGCCATCACAATCAGCAGAATAGCGCACGAACTCTTTACTCTCGGTGTGCCTCTTATACCAAGAATGTGGACTGAATATGCACACTCAAGAACGGGAATTGATATTCATCCCGGAGCAACCATCGGCAAGTATTTTTGCATAGACCACGGAACCGGTATTGTAATCGGTGAAACAACCATAATCGGAGATTATGTAAAGGTTTACCAGGGAGTAACCATTGGTGCATTGTCCACAAGAGGGGGTCAGAGTTTGCGCGGATCAAAACGTCATCCCACTATAGAGGACAGGGTTACTATCTATGCCGGAGCATCAATACTTGGCGGACAGACCGTAATAGGGCATGATGCGGTCATCGGCTCTAACGCGTTTATCACATCGTCTGTGGGAGCAAATGAGCGAGTAAGCATGCAATGTAACCAGGAAAAGAATAAATGATAGAGAAAAAAGCATACGCAAAAATAAATCTTTCATTGGACGTATTGGGAAAGCTCGAAAACGGATACCATGAGGTCTGCATGATAATGCAGACTATCGGTTTGTGCGACGAGCTTTCTTTTGATGTATATAACATTTCTCCCGGTGAGGAACGCATTCACCTTTCCTGCTTTTTTGAAGACGGAGGAGAGGCACCTACTGAAAATGTAAAAGACAATCTTGTATATAAAGCTGCAATGCTGATGTTGCCCTATATGCCCGCTGATAAAGGGGTGGATATAAAAGTAGTAAAGCATATTCCGATGGCTGCGGGAATGGCCGGAGGAAGCACTGATGCGGCAGCTGCACTTAAAGGTATAAATGAACTTTTTAGGCTTGGACTAACCGATGGCAAGCTGTGCGAACTGGGAGTAAAGATCGGCGCTGATGTTCCGTACTGTATTATGGGCGGCACGATGGTAGCCGAGGGCATCGGTGAAAAACTCAGTCCTATCAAAAGCGCGGCAGGGATTAATCTTGTTATTGCCAAACCCGAAGAGGGAGTATCGACAAAGTACGTTTATGAGGCCTTAGATGCCTTGGATAATCCCGCGCATCCGGATGTAAAGGGAATGATAAGGGCAATAGAGGATTCGTCTGTGGAAGGCATTGCATCTAAACTTGGTAACATACTAGAGGAAGTGACGATTCCGGTATGTCCCAAAGTAAAAAAAATCAAAGATATTCTTCTTGAAAACGGAGCCCTGGGAGCTCTTATGAGCGGAAGCGGACCAACCGTATTCGGAATATTTGAAACCAAAGAAAAGGCAGTGATCGCGGCAGATATATTAAGGAAATTGCAAACGCCGGTGGCAAAAGATATTTTTGTAACCACAACATGGGATGATGTATGAATAAAAACGTAAAGATAAAGATAGTTGGAGCTCACGGCGAAAATGAAGACAGAGATGTAGTGAAAAGCGAATGCACAGGGCTTTACTATGACAAAAACGGAAAACTGTATTTGAAATATACAGAAACCGACTTAGAAACCAGATCAACAAGAAATGCCCTTATTAAAGTTGCCGAGCCTGTTGTTACCGTGGAATACAAGGGAGCAACCGATACTTTTATGGCTTTTGAACCGGGAAAAACCACAAAATCCATGTATATTACCCCTATGGGAAGCATGCCCATAGAGATAAAAACAGAGAGCCTTACCATAGAATTAAGGGAAGACTCTCTTGAGATTTATATTCATTATCAAATTTCTTTGTCGGGGTCTGAGATGACACCGGCTTCCATTCACATATACGCGACAGAATAATTATTTAACAGGCTTTGCTCCGGCTTTTTCCTGAAGTTTTTCAATCCAGGCAGCAGGGCCTTTTTTCTTTTTCTTTTCAGGAACGGCGAGTTTTCCGTGGGCTCCCTTGAAATCAACGATATAAAGTCCGCTGATACCGGCCTTGATTTCCTTTTTTACGGGAAGGTCTGCAAAAATCTTTTCATCGGCGATAAGGGTAACCATCTGGGGGCCGACTTTAGCCTTTACAACAGGAAGCTTTTGCCAGCGAAGGTACTTGGGAGTCTGGTCGATTACATTTTGAGGAAGACCTGATTTTGTGATTCCAAGCTTTTTCTTGTCGATAACAAGCATGGTAACATATTGCTTGTTTGCCTGCATGATAGCTTGCTGCTCATCCTGTTTTTTCTGAGCCTTTTTTCCTAAAATATAAAGCACTACAAAAAGTGCGATAACAACAACCAAAACCACAATCGCAACAATAAGTGCGGGGGTCATAGTAAAAAGTAAAATTCCGAATGTAGCCATAATGTGCTCCTTATAAAAAAATCTGTATAGATTTTAGCACATAAACATATACAGCGCAAACCAAAAAACACTCATTTTGTAGATAATAGAGTGAAGATATGATAAAATAAATTTTGTCTGTGCATGTAAATGAGAGAGATATTATGAGGAAAAGATATGGAGTGGGCAGATGTATGGGATACAACTAAAATAGTCTGGCGATATGTGTTGCAGACGCTTGTAGTCTTTGACATTATTTTTGCACTTGTCGCTGTATTTTTCGAGAGAAAAAATCCCAAGAGTGTGTGGGCGTGGATACTGCTTATGATGGCTGTGCCCTATGTGGGATTTGTGCTCTACCTTCTTGCCGGTACGACCTTAAACAAAAGGAGGATGTTCAAGGACAAGGGCTTTGAGGAAATGATGCGTAACCGCATCCATGAACAGAAAAAAGAACTTGAAAAATTGAGCGGTGACCACAAGCTTCCGGAAGAATTATATGATTTCGGAAATCTCGTTTATTACAACATGCATAACGCGTATGCCGTACTTTCGGATGAGAATGATGTTGATGTATACACCAGCGGTCAGGATAAATTCGCATCTTTAAAGGAAGATTTAAAGAAAGCGGAAAAATTTATAGATTTTCAGTACTACATTATCCGAAACGATGAGCTTATGGATGATATAGTAGAGATACTCAGAAAAAAGGTCGAGGAAGGCGTTGAAGTAAGAGTGCTTTACGACGGACTCGGAGCCAGGTCTACGCCTAAGAAATACTGGAAAAAACTGGAGAAAATGGGAATCAAGGTCGGAGGCTTTTGGCCGGCCTGGTTCGGAAAGATAAACTTTAGAGTCAATTACAGAGACCACAGAAAAATAGTTGTAATTGATAACCGTATTGCTTACGTCGGAGGTTTTAATATCGGACGTGAGTACATCGATATGGAAGAAAAATTCGGCCATTGGAGAGATACTCATCTGCGTATTACCGGACCTGCTGCGTATATGCTTCACGGCAGATTTGCTCTTGACTGGGCTTATGTTACGGGAGAAAAGCTTTTTGACAGGGAAGATATGGGCCTTGCAAAGAGAAAGACACCCAGCAGGGACAACTGCCATATCCAGATAGTCAGCTCAGGACCCGACGGCGAAAAGCAGCAGATCAGAGACAATTATCTGTTCCTTATAAGCCATGCCAAAAAGTCCATTTATATTCAGTCGCCGTATTTTATACCCGACGACAGTATTTTATGCGCACTTAAACTCGCGGCTCAGTCCGGTATAGATGTAAGGATTATGATTCCCTGCAAGCCGGATCATCCTTTTGTATACTGGGCAACTCATTGTTTCGCAGGCGAACTTGTTGAAGCCGGAGCTACTTGCTATAAGTATGAAGGAGGTTTCCTTCATGCAAAGGGGCTGATAGCCGACAATGAGGTTTACACATACGGAACGGCCAACATGGATATTCGCTCTTTTGAGCTTGACTTTGAGGTAAATGCCGTAATTTACGACAGGGATAAAGCTCAGGAGATGACGGAGATCTTCAATAAAGATGTTGAGGAATGTTCCGTCATGACTAAAGAAGAATACAAAAAGCGTAAGTTCTGGGTCCGCTTTAAGGAGCAGATTTCCAGACTTTTAGCGCCTGTATTATAAACCAAAGCTTCGGAAAATTTGCATCAGAGCATATGAAACTGCTTATGTAAAGACATACAAAATCTTAAGGACCGAAGCTGAATATTAAGGAGTATTATGAAAAAATTATTTAAAAACACTATTATGATAGCTCTTATCGGAGCTATGTCTCTTGCAGTGCTCTCCGGATGCGGAAAAAAAGAGGCTGCGGGTGAAAACAATTCCTCTGTAGCAAAAGTACCCGATGAGGAAGCAACCTATGTATCACAGCTCGATATCGAAAAGTATGTTGAGGTTCCCGGATATAACGAAATGGAAGTAACAGTTGCCGGAGCCTATGAAGTAACAGACGAGGAAGTGGACTATTATTTAAGCCAGCAGGTATCACAGCTTGCGGTCGGCGTAGACAGTGAAAAACTCGTAACTGACAGAGCTGTCGAAAATGGTGATGTTATTAATCTTGATTATGCAGGATATAAGGATGGAGTGGCTTTTGACGGCGGTACAGCAACAAATCAGGCTCTTTGGATCGGCTCGGGCTCTTTTATAGCCGGTTTTGAAGAAGGGCTTGTGGGAGTTAACCCCGGCGAGACCGTTGATTTAAATCTTACTTTCCCTGAGAATTACGGTAATGCAGATCTTGCCGGAGCAGAGGTCGTATTTACCTGCACGGTAAACGGAATTATTCCGGAAGATGATATCGTGGATCTTTTTAATGTAAGCAACGGTAACGGAGACGGTACTGTAAAGGGCTTTGACGGAATCGAAGAGTATATCAGAAATTATATAAGTGAAAGCGCAAATCAGCAGTATCAGTCAGAGCTTGAAAACGCAATTGCCGAAAAGATAATGGAGATTGCTGTCTTTAAGGACGAGTTCCCCGCAGCCATCATTTTAAAATATCAGAAAGATGCCGAGGATCTTTTAAACCAGTATGCCGAAATGTATCAGACTGATGCTGAGACCATGGCAACACAGTATATGGGAGTCAGTGCGGATGCTTTTATCAAGGATAACAGTTATCAGCAGCTCAAGATAGATTCTGCACTTGCATATATTGCCGTTAAGGAAAACATCGGTTATACCGAGGAAGAACTTGCCGCAAAACTTGATGAATATATAACCGAATCGGGATATGCTATCACCGACGAGGAAAAGGCTGCTTTGAATCCTGAGGATTTCAGAGACTCATTTATTGCCGGGGATGTAATGGAATATCTCAAGGGAGTTGTAAAGGTTAATAATTAGTAGAAAATATATAACAATATTTCACAAAACAATTTTTAAAAAAGAAATTACTTGATATACATTTGGGGTTATTGATTGTAGAATAAACACGATTCTTAGAGTCAACTAGCATGTAGGAGGATTTCAAATGAGTTTTGAGAAGGAAAACGGAGCACTTGTATGTTACCGAAACGGTGAGAAACTTGTTATCGAGCCGTGGGGAAAGGATTCGCTGAGAGTACGTTCAACAAAATTCGGAAAGTTCACCGGCAATGACTGGGCACTTACCGAGAAGGTACCTGCCACTGAAGCCAAGATCGAATTTTTCGAGCGTGATCACTGGGTTGGCGACGGCACCATCGACAAGAGAGAGTATGCCTCTATCACCAACGGACGTATTAAAGCAGAGATCAATTTTGTAGGTATTATTTCATTTTTCAGAGACGATAAGCTCATTTTAAGAGAGTATTATCGTTCATACGACGGAACCATTTCACAGGGAAGCCGCTGCCTTAAGGTGGTTAACCGTGAATGGAAGGGCATCATCGGAGGAAGCGATTTCTCATTAAACGTTAAGTTTGATGCCAACAAGGGAGAGAAAATCTTTGGTATGGGTCAGTACCAGCAGCAGGATCTCGATTTAAAGGGATGCGTACTTGAGCTCGCTCAGCGCAACTCCCAGATTTCCGTTCCTTTTATGACTTCATCTCTCGGATACGGACTCCTCTGGAATAACCCCGCTGTAGGACGCGTTACATTCGGTAAGAATTATACTGAGTGGATCGCACGCTCTACAAAGGAGATGGATTACTGGATCACTGCGGCTGACGGCCCCAAGCAGATTCTTGAAAATTACACCTCTGTTACCGGCCACGCACCCGCATTCCCCGAGAATCTTATGGGACTTTGGCAGTGCAAGCTCCGCTACAGAACTCAGGACGAGGTCCTTGAGGTGGCAAGAGCATATCAAAAAGAAGGAATCAAGATCGACCAGATCGTTATCGACTTCTTCCATTGGACCGTTCAGGGTGATTGGAAATTTGACAAAACTTACTGGCCCGATCCCAAGGCTATGGTGGATGAACTCCACTCCATGGGAATCAAGGTCATTGTATCCGTATGGCCTTCTGTAGACAGAAAGAGCGAGAACTTCTATCCCATGATGGAAAAAGGTCTCCTTATCCGTACAGAGCGCGGAGCAGATCAGACATACGACTATCAGGGCGACTGCGTAGAGATCGATCCTTTCAATCCCGAGTGCCGTGAGTATGTATGGAATGTTTGCAAAAAGAATTATTATGATTTTGGAATAGACGCATTCTGGCTTGACAATTCTGAGCCCGATTACGGCGTTTATGATTTCGAGAACTACAGATACAGCGCAGGACCTGCACTCCAGGTAAGCAATATGTATCCTCAGATGTACAGCCGTGTGTTCTATGACAAGATGAAGGATTTAGGCGACGGAACCGTTGTTAACCTTCTTCGCTGTGCATGGGCAGGAAGCCAGAAGTACGGAAATGTGGTGTGGTCAGGTGATGTACCTTCAACCTTCCAGGCATTTTATGAGCAGGTACAGTGCGGACTCAACATGGGCCTTGCCGGAATCCCTTGGTGGACCACCGATATCGGCGGATTTATGACCGATGATGTAAACGATCCCGACTTTAGACAGCTTCTTATCAGATGGTATCAGTTTGCTGTATATTCTGCAGTTCTTCGTATGCACGGAGACCGCGGACCTTACAATATTCCGCCTCTCGACAACAGAGACTGGGGCGGCGGATACCTTCACACAGGCCAACCCAATGAGCTTTGGAGCTATGGCGAAGATAACTACAAGATAATGAAGAAGTATTATGACATCCGTGTCGAAATGCATGATTACATCAAAAAGCTCTATGATGAAGCAAGCACAAACGGCGCGCCTCTTATCCGTACCATGTTCTTTGAGTTCCCTAATGACGCTAAGTGCTGGGAACTTCAGGACCAGTACATGTTCGGTGAGAAATACCTCGTTGCGCCTATTTTCGAGCTTAACAGGTTTGAGAGAGAGGTTTACCTCCCCGAAGGCAAATGGACTCTTACAAGAGACGGTAAGGAATATCAGGGTGGTCAGACAGTTACTGTTGATGCACCTATCGATTATATGCCCGTATTTGTCAGAAACTAGTTAATAAATAATGTCCGGACTCCGATAATATATATGAAAACATCGGGGTCCGGATTTTTTATCAAAAAATAATGAAATAGCCCTTAAGAAATTTTTAAATTCTCCGATAAACATACTGTAAAGATAAATATGGTTGCAAAAAATGCAGCTCATTAATATTGGACGAAGTCCAAATTCATCCACGGAGGGAGGCATCCTTATGCGAATAGAAGCTTACAACCAGGTGGCAAATGTATATCAGGCTCAGAAGGTTCAAAAGACCCAGAAGACCAATGCCGTAGCACATGCTTCTGATCAGATCTCGATCAGCAGCTTTGGTAAAGATATGCAGGTTGCTAAAGCAGCTCTTGCGAATACCCCTGATATCAGGGAGGATTTGACTGCGGATATAAAGAAGCAGGTTCAGAACGGAACTTATAATGTAAGTACCGAGAGCTTTGCGGATAAGCTTATGGCAAAATTTCAGCAGGGCCTTGTATAGGAGTTAACATTAATGGCAAGTTTGATGGAAAACTTGATTGAGATTCTTAACAAGGAATCCGAATCCTACGATGGGCTTCTGGAGACATCCCGTAAAAAGACGTCAGTCATTGTTGCGGGTGATCTGGAAGCCCTCTCGCAACTCACGGAAGAGGAGCAAATAAAAACAGACAAAATAGCTAATCTCGAAAAAAAGAGAAACGAGGTTATGCTAGATATGGCTAACGTGTTGAACAAGGATGTTAACACTTTAAAGCTCACCCAGCTTCTGGATGTACTTGCATCCAGGCCGGCAGAACAAAAGGCACTTGCATCTGCAATAGACAGAGTTAAAGCATCAGCTACAGCTCTTATGCAGGTGAACAAGCAAAATAGCGAACTTCTTAAAAACTCTATCGAAATGGTAGAGTTTGAGCTTGGACTTTTACAAGCTATGAAGGGAGCTCCCGAGACGGCAAATTATTCCAGGGGAGCCTATAATACAGGCGATACCATGGGAGTTGCAAGAAAGGGATTTGACGCCAAACAGTAAGCCGGAAACCAAATATGGAGGGTTAACACATGTCCTTGTGGAGTAGTTTATATGTGGGTACCTCCGGATTGCAGACAAGCCACAATGCTTTAAACACTGTAGCACATAACTTGTCAAACGCAGATACGGACGGTTACACGCGCCAGCAGGTAGAACAGTCCGATAAAATCTATATAACAATTTCCAAGACTGCAAGTGCTGTATCACCTCAGCAGAGCGGCCTTGGTGTTTCATATTCTAATGTAAAGCAGATCAGAGATTATTTCCTCGACAAGACTTTCAGAAAAGAATCGGGCAGAAGTATGTTTTATGAAGTATCAAGAGATACTTTGCTCGAGGTTGAAGACCAGCTTGGAGAGATGAATGGGGAAGCATTTCAAACTCAGCTTTCCGACCTCTGGACTGCCGTTCAGGAACTCTCGAAAGATCCTTGCAGTTCTGTTACACAGAGCACGCTTATTCAGGAGGCTTCCGAGTTTCTTACCAGGGCTCAGTCCGTATACGAAGGACTTTCGGGCTATCAGGATAATCTGAATCTCCAGATTAAACAGCAGGTAGAAAAAATTAATGATTACGGCGATCAGATCCTTACTCTCAACGACCAGATAAGGGCTATTGAGATGGGCGGAATAGAGCATGCCAACGATTTAAAAGACCAGAGAAATTTGGTTCTTGATGAGCTTTCAAAGCTTGTTGACATCTCTTATGATACCGATATCTACGGAAATATATCCGTTCAGATCGAAGGAGAAGATTTCGTAAAAGGAAGTACCTGTTACAAGATCGGTCTTGATATGGATTCCGTAACAGGATTCTATACACCTTTCTGGCCTCAAAACGCAAAAACTCTTCCCGGCAGTGACGAGTTCCCCAATGGTTCGGGAATGCTCATGACTGTTGACGGTGTACTTAAAAACGAAGTAAACAAAAACGGAGTTGTTACGGTTCAGACCAAGACATTTTCGCTTGATAATGCACTTACTTTTAATCTGAACAGAGAGATATCTTCAGAGCTTGGAACCGATATCGGCGGGATAAAGGGAATGCTCCTTGCAAGGGGCGATCACAGAGCATCTTACGCAGATATCGCCGGCGGTGAATACGATAAGGTATCACAGTCAATACTTATGAACGTACAGGCTGAGTTCGATCAGCTTTTCCACAATACTATCAGTTCCATTAACGATGTGCTTGCCGAGGCAGCAGGCGTACAGACATTCAATTTAAATGCCGGTACGGTGACCGGGGAAGACGGTACGGTCACAACCTATAACGCTTCAAATACAGGAAGCATCAGAGCGATTGCCATTGATGCCTCCAAGCCTCAGGGATATCTAACCGACGAAGACGGTGTTCCCTACCAGATATTTACAAAAATTGCCGGAGACGGATATGAAAAAATGACTCTTTCCGGAGTTACTTATACGGATGAGAGTGGAAATACAGTGTCGCTTCCCGACGGAGATTACTGGGTGTATAAAGAGGAAAAATACGATCCCGAATCGATTTATACTCTATATTCACTTTCCAATACCCAGATGAATCAGGAACTTATGCAGGCACCTGCAAAGCTCGGATTCAGACTTGAGGACGGATCGGAAGATTTGGATACAATGGAAAAGTTAAAGGCAGTATTTACCAATGAGAAATACACCTTTAACCCTAACGTATTAAAGCAGGTAAGTATCCTTGGATACTATGACGATCTTGTAAGCCAGGTTGCAAACTCCTCATTCGTATATGATGAGATATACACCAACCAGGAAAACACCGTTGCTGCCGCAGAGAGTGCAAGAGACCAGGTACATGCGGTATCGAGCGATGAGGAACTATCATACATGATAAAGTTCCAGAGCGCTTATAACGCTTCGAGCAGATTTATCAATGTAATAGACGAGATGTTAGAGCATTTGCTTACATCTTTAGGATAATTTTTTAAAGAAAAAAGGAAGGAGCGCATATGTCTTCAACATTTTTCGGATTAAATATTTCATATTCGGGACTGCTTGCCAGCAATGCGTCCCTCAATACAACAGCAAATAATATTTCGAATGTACAAACCAAAGGTTATAGCCGCCAGGAAGTAAACACACAGGCAGCGCAGGCGATCAGAACATTTGCAACCTACGGATGCGCGGGTGCCGGAGTTGATACTCTCGCAGTTGAAAGAATCCGCGATGAATTCTATGATGCAAAATACTGGGACAATAATGCATCCGTTGGTGAGTACAACATGAAATCATACTACATGGAGGAGATGGAAGGTTACTTCTATGATTCGGGTAATAACGCAGGTTTCTCACAGGTATTTGACCAGTTTGCAATCACCGGTATTCAGGAGCTTTTAAAGAACCCTTCCGATACATCCACCAAGTCACAGTTTGTCGGATATGCAAGCCAGCTTACAGACTACTTTAACGGCGTGTACGGAAATATGCAGGCAATGCAAAAGGATATTAACTCTGAGATAAAGCTTCAGGTTGATCAGATCAATTCCTATGCCAGCGAAATTGCCGCATTAAACAAACAGATCAACACCATAGAGCTCACCGG
>JAIKXH010000011.1 GCA_024684215.1 Lachnospiraceae bacterium | reverse complement strand
TCATAAAACAGGGCTTCATCCTCCTGATTGACAGTAACGGTAGCATTGCCGTCATACACATCCAAAAGCTCGTGTAATTTCATCTATACCTCCAAATAATCTTCCGTGAGTTTCATCACTTCACCAAGATTTTTTATATCGACTTTAACATCGCCGGTCTCCAAAGAATGATTGCATCTTTCGTAAGTATAAAGCTTTACACCACAAGCTTTCGCCTTATCCTTGACAATGGTTATATCAGAAAAAGGATCGGCATCTCCGATAAACGCTGTCACATCCTTTGGATCAAACTGGAAAGTAGCCTCAACAGGCGTATACCACACCTGCGCGGCTTTAACTTTATGATAATAAACGTATGCGGCAATTACTACCGTTCCAATGCTTTTTCCGATAAAAACAACCTTTTCGTAATCCGAAAAAGCGATATCCTTTAGCTGCTCCTCAGCCTGAGAAAAAGCTACCTTAGCTGCCTTCTCCATCATAGCCACATCGCCTTTAGCATCGGCCGGCAAATCCTTGTATTCAATATGAATCACTTCATACCCCAACGATTTGACCAGCTTTGTGGCATAGTAAAGCAAAGGCTTGTCCTTGTTATACCCGATTCCGGGCGAAATAATCGCAAGTTTCTTCATCGTGCTCACTTTCTATCTTCTCTTATCCTTGGGAACCCATATGTGCCATGAAGGTGCCTTGGGCATAGGCTCGCCCTTTATAAGTGCACGGATAACACGTCTGTGAATAAATGCAGAGGCTAAAATGAGCAAAACAACAACTGCGATAATGATAATAATTACGATTTCCTTTTTCATGGCTATACCTCCTAATAATCAATATATAAAAAATAATCAGTATATAAAAAGAGCAAATACACTCTGATATAATAATACCACTCAGAGCATATTCGCTCAATTAAACATTAAAAAAAATCAGGCTTTAATGCATAACATGATACCGACATGAACCGGTTCTTCACCCCACCACTTTCTCATAATACACATCGGTTATGACATCTCCCATAACATCTTCCGGCTTTGCCTCGGGATTGATCCAGGCATCAATCTTCTCCTCGGGGAGAATAACAGGCATTCTGTCGTGTATAAACGCAATTTCTTTACCGGGCTCCCTCGTAAGTATGACAAAATACGGCAGGTTGTCTTCAATACGGTATAAGCCGCACATATACGTCATCTCGCTGTCATTTGGCTGGAGCATGTATTTGGCACCGGTTTTCTTTGCACCGTCTCTGCCGATTAAATGCTCCCACTCAAAGTAATACGATGCCGGTATAATGCACCTGTGAGACTTCCAGCCCTCAGAAAATGTTGGCTTTTTAGAGGCACTCTCAACCCTTGCATTAAACAGAACCGTTTTCTCGACAAAGCCCCACTTCATTGGATAGACTGCTCTTTCACCGTGACTGTTTGGCGCGATTACAGGTACTACGTCCGTAGGCCTGATCTCACCGGAAGTCTTTATCCCCTGGATTTGAATCCATTTATCGCTGAGGCTTTTGGGCATCCTCTCTACCAATTCCGATATAGTAACTGATTGATGCATATAATATCTACAACACATAACAAATATTTTTACCCTAACGCCTTCTTCCAATCCTCTTCCTTAAATCCTGTAAGAACAGTTTTGTCTGTAACAAGAAGCGGTCTTTTAACAATCATCCCGTCTGTTGCTAAAAGCTTAAACATATCGTCTTCGCTCATATCAGGTAACTTTTTAGATAATTCCATCTCCCTGTATATCTGTCCGCTAGTGTTAAAGAATTTCTTTAACGGAAGGCCACTTATCTTGTGATACTTACGAAGTGTTTTTTCATCGGGGTTATTTTCCTTTATATCTATAAGTTCATACTTATATCCGTTATCATCAAGCCATTTCAACGCCTTTTTACAAGTCGTACATCTAGAGTAACAATAAACCTTTAACATTGCTTTGCCTCTCTTTCTTCGTAAGCCATAAAACCTTTGCATCACAGTTATTCTTAAAACAGATTATCAGGCAGACCGCCTTGCGTATTAATGATAAGGATTTGTACGATGATGCGTTTGATTATTATTCGGATGATAAATAGTAAAATACTAATCCTTTACCCCAAAACTTCGTTCATCCGAATCTACTTCTATTCTTTTAACATCAAGCCGTTCTATCTCTACATAACTCCCGGCAGCAATAAGCTCCATCACCTTGTCAATCTGCTCTTCCGAGCCTTGGATCTCCATAGAGACAGAACCGTCAGGATTGTTCCTAACCCAGCCCGTAGCGCCTACAAGGCCGGCAGCATTGATAGCTCTGTAACGGAAACCAACGCCTTGAACATAGCCGTATACTGTGATTGATTTTCTGATCATAAAACTCACTTCACTCTATCTTTCAAATACTCCCTCAGCCCTTCGTCCTCGCAGTAGACAAAGCATCCCTTCTGGCCTCTTGTCAGCAATACCTTGTATGTATTCTTAATCAGTCTATCAGCTAATACATCGTTCTTACACTGCTTAATCTTACTGGTTCTGTCGTCCTTGGATATCGCTGTTTTATCGGTGCATATGTGGCCATCACGGTATATTAGGTCTTTACCTATGATAACTCCTACATAGTCAAATTCCATACCTTGTACAGTGTGTATGCACCCAACCTGTTCAAAAGAATCTTTATTTATGGCAAATATACTGTCATCAGCAAGGTTCCATTTAGCGTGGAAATCTTCAATCTCTATATCCCATTCGCCGCGCTTATTTTTTACGTTCCAATCGTAACAATATCCGGCACACATTCTGGATTTATTGCGTATCTGATTGAACTGCCTTAGTGTTTCTCTCATATCATCAGGTTTATCAAATATTCTAAAATCAAAATCTTTATCCAATGTCTTATTTGCTGTGGGCCTTAATTCCAATACATCATCAAGAAAAGCTATATAACCATCGGATCCGCTGCATCTGAACTGTGATTCAAGTACAAACGGCTCCTCTGTCTCTAATATGGCTCCGGCATCTGAAGCATACTTCTTTATAGTTTCGATATCGTAGCAATCATTGGTAGTTACACGCTGATCCTCATCTACGAAAAATACCGATACCCTGGAAGCTGCTATAGCATCCTTTAGCATATCTTCACCTTTGTACATGTACGGTTTTTTCTGCATACGGTGAGCTTCATCATAGATTCCTACGTCTATTCCGTTTTCCGGAACATTAGGAAGCGAGTGTGGTGACCTAAAGGCAAGCTTTAAATCCACCATCTTTTTAGCATCACCTTTGGCAAGTAATGCCTGATAGCAATTTCTCGGTGCACTGTTTTTTGTAATGTATGAAGCATTCATGCCCATCTTTGAAATAGTATCGGCCAGAACATTTACAGCCAGTACAGATTTACCGGTACCCGGTCCGCCTTGAATAATTATTACATGCTTTTTTCTGTCGCTTTGAGCCTTTTTAATGGCATTCATAATGTAATCGTAGGCAACAGCCTGCTCGTCTATCATTTCAAATTCTTTGTTGCCGCATAGCATGGAATCTATAGAGTCCTGTAATGTCTTGGTAGGCTTTATCTTTCCGTAATCTATTTTGTATAAAAGCTGATTATCCGCAGATTTTGCGGTGATATATTTGTTTATAAATGCACGCAGTTTTAAAACATCGGATTTTAAAAATACCGGTGCTTCACTAGTCCACTCGGAATATATATCATCCTCAAGTACATCTCTGTAATTTTCGGACATATTATGGAGATACGCGCAAGGGTTAACGCACGTACTTTGAAGCTTCTCCGCTCCCCCATAGTTTAGAATAAGGCTTTTATATGTATAAGCCTGATACGAAGGATGAGCAGTCGGCTCATGGCTACGTAAATCCGAAAGGACAGAATGTTTAAAAGTATCATTCACCTTTTCAACTTTGGCCCACTGCTTTAACTCAATGATTACCACATGATCTTCTTTTTTATCGTCCTGACCAAGGATCATAAAATCCACACGTTTTGAAGTCTGTGGAATATTGTACTCTATAGCAACATTACAATCTCTCGGGATATCAGGTGTATCAAGGACATCCTTCATAAAGTGAAGCGAATTGTTCCAAGAATTAACTTCGCTTTCACTTCCCCCGGCTAAATGCTTTTCCCTTATTGATTCTAAAATCCTATCGGAAATATTGTTAAGAACTACATCGTTTGCAAAATTGCCAATAGTATCTTCATAGATAATCATTGGTTACTCTCCCTTAAAGCTTATCGTATTTCGTACTGTTTCCCCTGGCCTTTTCTACCGGGTATTTGGCCTCATTTTTGTCCATCTTGGCATTAATAATTTCATCTTCATCAAGGCCAAGCTTATCAAGCATATTTCGGCAATAGACCATGACATCAGCGAGTTCTTCTTTGACATCGTTTATATCGTACTCAGTATCGCTCCATAAAAAGCATTCCAATAGCTCCGAGGCCTCTATGGATATCGCCTTTGCTAAGTTTTCCGGTGTGTGGAATTTATCCCAATCACGATCCTCTGTGAACTTTCTAATTCGGTCAATTGTTTGCTTAGTCATACCCTATCCTTCTTAATACTTTAATATAAAAAAATTTATATCAGCACTCCCTCAAAATGATCGATTTCATGCTGGATGATTTGTGCAGTAAAGTCTGTGTATTTACCATGTTTAGGCTGGAAATTCTGATCCAAATAATCTACCTCAATCTCCTTATAACGTGTACAAGGCCTCACGCCGGTAAGTGATAAACAGCTCTCTTCCGTCTCATACTTGCCGGTCTTTTTTGTTATAACCGGGTTTATCATAGGGAAAATAAAAGGTCCCATTGCAACAACTATAATGCGCTTACGCACGCCAATCATGTTAGCTGCCATACCCACACATACTTCTCTGTTTGCCTTTAATGTATCTAGTAGATCCTGTACAACTTGCCTATCGTCCTCCGTTGCCGGCTCCGACTTTTGTTGCAGAAATAAAGGATCATGAACAATATCTTTTACCATAACATTCCTCGTATACTATAGATTACTGCTTATTATCAGCCTCAGCGGGTGTATCAATATAGTCACAATTCGATATAGTTCCCTTTGCCCAGGGACTACCAACATCGCAGCGGCCATGGTGATAAGCCTTCTCAGTCTTACCCTCCTCAACTTCATCCGAGGTCTGGACCTTCAGGCGGCTCACACCACTATTCATCTGGCCTTCTATTAGTTTTATCATGTCATCTATTTCGCTCATATGTATTACTCCACTTTTATTTCATAGCATCCCTTATTTTTTCTATAATTGTTATATCTGCAGGTAACCAATTTACTGAATCCAATTCATCTTTAGTAAGCCACTTTGCTGCTTCTGCCTCTAAAAGCTTTAATTCACCTGATTCTATTTCACACCAAAAACAATCCATCGATAAGTGAAAAGTTGGATAATCATATTCAATTGTATCAATAAGATCTCCTACTCTTACAGTGGCTTCAAGTTCTTCTTTTATCTCTCTGATTACAGCCTGCTGTGGAGTTTCACCTTCTTCAATCTTTCCGCCGGGAAATTCCCAACCTCCTTTAAACTCTCCATATCCACGTGCTGTAGAAAAAATCTTAGTCTTATTATCGATAGAATCACAAATTACCGCAGCAACAACTCTGACAGTTTTCATATTAAGCCTCACTTATAATATATTCGTAAATGTCTTCCCGAACCGGAACATCCAACCTATAATTAATTTCAAAAGCATCATCGCCGGTCTTTGGCATTTTAATAGGGGTAGGTGAATCCTGAGCGAAAATCTCTCCTAAAAAGTAAAATTCTTTTGCTTCATCATCATTCTTGTTTTTTCTTACAAACAAAAGTATTTTGTTGTCTTTGTCTTCCTCTGTTCTCTTATAAAAATGATCCGCATCTTTAGAATTAACTTTTCTTGGATGTTTTGACAAAGCAATCAGATTATCTGGAGTCACAAACCTATCTTCATACGCTATAGCATCCTCTGTTTTATCGTAATTTATAAACACAGGCAATGTTTTTGTAATAGCATCATAAAAATATCCACCCATATTCTGAGCATTCATATTATTCTGCCAATTAAGCAACCTGCATACGTCTTCATACGTATATTTTTGATACAGTGAGAAATTAGTATCTTTGTATATTTCCGAATACGATTCCTCATATGTTAAAATACCGTAATCAAGAATTTCACAAACCATTTTATAAAAGTCATTATTAGCAACAAGCATTTGTCTGAATCTACTGTCTAAAACATAACCATCTTTAGTCTTGGTAATCAGCACACAATCCTTGTATTTTTTTTGTTCTTCCACTTTTGGAAACTGATTCGTCAGATTACGATATACCGATTCCTCGAGCTTTTCATCTACTTTATTGGTTAGGTCTTTAATCCTACTAAAGTAGGTTATAATTCTATGATCAAAACTTATAAGGTTCTTTAAAGCTAATAGCTCATATATACGCTTCATCTTTGTAACTTTTTTTGATAAGAACTCAACTATCTGTTCTTCTGTAGATGTAAGCCTTACAGAATACTCGTCTCCATAATACTTTACAAGAAAGGCATAATATGAACCAAACTTATCAAAATATTTACTAACATCAATTGAACCATATTCTTTAAAATCAAGAATTGTAGGTATTCTGCCCAAACGGTATTTAAGCTGCTCATACGACTGTTTCAAAAGTTTGATTTCATTTGTCTTAGCACTATCAATGGATTTAAAAATCCTTTGTCTTGATATCTCATCAAAATGGATAGTCGAAGCTCCCGGAATTATCCTGGTACCTTCAGACAAATATCTTCTCATCGAATCTTTGTTATAGCTTCTATCACCGGATAATGCTATCGGGATCATATAGTTGTTGGTATAATTTCCTATAAAATCTATTATAACAACATATTCTTTATCATCAGCTTTTCTTAGTCCTCTTCCCAATTGCTGTACAAAAATAATTGGAGACTGTGTTTCTCTAAGCATAATTACCTGATTTATCTCAGGTATATCAACACCCTCATTAAAAATATCTATTGTGAAAATATAGTCTAAGAATGGAAGTTCACCAGCTTCTGCAGATCTACCATTTTCAATATCTGTTAAATGCTTATTCAAGATTTCATCTTCAACATCAGAGGCAAGTAAATCAATACACTTTTCCCTGACAGCCTCGTTATCGTCGCCAAATAAAGCTTTAGTATAGTATCCTTTTTCTCCAAACTTTTTGGATAATTCTATAGCTTCTCTTTTCCCACTGCAAAATACAAGTCCCTTTACTCTATTACCTGAATGTCCAAAGTAATTAGCCTGTTCTAAAATGTGATTTACTCTCTGATCGGATATCAGATAATTAAAATTCTTTAGTTCCGTCTCATTGCTTATAACCTCGCCATCAACCTCGATATCAGTAATGCCAAAGTAATGAAAAGGACATAACATATCTTCCTTTAGAGCTTGCTGCAACCTAATCTCATAAGCAATATTATGATTAAATAAATCAAATATATCAAAACCATCGGTTCGCTCAGGACTTGCGGTCATTCCAAGCCAAAAATCCGGATCAAAACTATTCATTATTTTTTGATAGCTCTGTGAACCGGCCCTATGTACTTCATCAATGCAAATCCAATCATAATGAATATTATGATTATTCATGTAATCTATGGTTTCCTGTTTAGCCATCATAGACATAGTGGCAAACAAAATATCTGCCTCATATTCCTTAGAATTACCGGAAAGAAGTGCCAACTTTTTAGTTCCACCAAAAACTTTCCTATAGCTCTTCATAGCCTGTTTTGCAATGAGTTCACGATGGACAATAAACAATGCCTTTTTAGGGTTCTCATTCTTTAATGCAAACGCAGAAGCATAGGTTTTTCCGGTACCGGTTGCACTAATCAGTAATGCTCTTTTGGCCCCGTTCTCCCTTAACTCATGGATATTTCCTATAAATGCACTCTGCATTTTATTTGGTTTTAACTGATATGTATCAAAATCGACAATCTCGTCTTCAAGCGCATTTTTATGCTGTGACCTGATAAGCTTATCTATTTGTTTTTTTCTATCATAGCTTTTTCTGTATAATTCACTTATTTCACTATAATTTTTAGTTGCCTCATCTTCCCACAGCTTATCAAACTCGTTCACCACTGATTGAGCCATAGAACCTTGTTCTGTACTGAACAAAGCTGTATTCCACTCCATATTTGTAGTTAAGGCAGTTTGAGTCATATTGGAACTGCCGATTATAATACTGTATAGTCCATCCTCCTTGAAAAGATAACCCTTTGTATGAAAACCTACACCAGTTTCCGTCACATGATACATTTTTAAATCAATATTAGTAAGCTCAGCAATCCTATCTAAAGCGTATGGATCACTAAATGTTAAATAATCAGTAGTAAGTATCCTGCCTTTTATACCACGCTTTTCTAGCTCTTTTAATGTCTCTGCTAATACAGCAAACCCGCCTCTATTGATAAATGCAACACTTATTGAGAATTCATCGCAATGTAATAACTTGTTTTCAATATATGAAAGCACTTTAACACCGCTTTTATAATTGTTAGTCAAAAACTGCGGACAATAAGCAAGGTTAGAATTCACCGAACTATCTATATATGCATTTTGAATTCCAGTATTTAATTCATCAATAATGTTGCTCATATTTCTACCTAGTCCTAATATATTTTAAAACTATAACTTATCCCTCAACAGTCTCTAAAAAGATTTTTTTCTCAAACCCGCCTCTTTTATCAGCTTTCTGTGCTCTGAGATTCTCTAATTCTTCCAATGTATAACCTTTGGCAATACATAAAGCCCAAAGTACTTCCAATACATCTGCCATTTCTTCGAGATTCTTATCTGCTTGGTACTCAGCTACTTCTTCGTTTAATTTCTGTTCCAGAGCGGCTATATAATCTTCTTCGGAAAGTATACTGGTTTTACAAGTCTTACCATCTCTTTCTATGATTTCCGGTATCTTATCTCTTACAAGTTTGTTATATACTTTCATCTATACAGCTCCCTTATACTGCCACTTACTGAAACCACAATTGACCGCTGATTGATATACAGGAAGTATGACAGATTTTAGTTCTCCGGCAAATTCGTTAAATCCAATACCTTCCCTGTAAATCCTATACCTTACATCATCGCTGTTAATATGCTCTTTAGCGCATTTATCGAATTCTTTATGCACTGATTCATATTTCCAAATCATTTCATACGATTTATACTCGAGTTTTGCCAGCCTATCAAAGTATTGATCCCAATCCGGCAAATTGTTACTTTTAGCGCTGTTTATGTTTTTTGTGGTCGGATTTAAGTTCCACATTTCATCATGCGCTACATAGGACCACGGAACAAAATGATCTATAGAAATATTCTTGTCCGTTAACAATATATCGTTATATATTTCATGAATCGGTTCGATAGAAAGTATTAATTTCCAATACTTTTTCACCTTTTCAAGTTTTCGTTCATATGGAGGATAGAGCTTATCTGCTATTCCGGGCACGCTCGGATTACGTTTCTGCAAATATAGAATCATATTGTATTCCAGCCATCCTCTTATTATTTCTTGGTTTTTTATAATATATCTTGCCCAATCATCCTGAATTATAATTCTGGTATCTAAACCGCAGAGCGCTTCGAAATAATACATCAAGCGCTTCTCTTGGTTAATTCTTGCAATTAAGTCATTTTCACCGGTTTTCCATGCATCACCTTTAAGTTTATCAAAAAATGGTGCTTGCAATCTGTACGGTACGTTTCTGGTAAGTGTGCGTTTTTTCTCGATAATATCTTTGTCCGTAGTATTACGAAGGAATTCTAAAATTGCATTTTTCTTTTCACATGATTTAATTTCCGGATACTTGCTCTTAATTAAATCCACCACATTCTCAAGTGTATCCTTCGGTCCTAAGTTTAGATGATACTCCGTAACCATATACCAGGCATCGGCTATCATTTCATCTACCAATTCTTCATAGGTGATCACATTGCATCCTTCGATTACTTTTGAAACTATAGCTTTAAACCAAAAGAATTTATAACACTCACTTGTGTTATCAAATAAGCGTCCGAGATATTCGATATTTAGTTCTTCAGAATATGGTAACTGCATATTACTTCATCCTATTAAGTATCCCATCCAAATCAATTCCCGGATGTGTGGTATATATCTGCAATATTTCTTCTACGAGTTCTTTCTCTACTCTGTTCCGTTCTGCTATCTGGTCTACTGGCTTGTTCGCGTTCATATCCTTTATGATACTTTTGATTAATACATCCAATTCCTTTTTAGGCGGGCATTTAGTTCCACGTTTGAGAATAGGTGATAAATCCTTTTTCTCGATAGTATATGAGCCGTCATCAGCTATATTCATCAACATCATCGTAACCGGCTGTGTAAAGCGCCTAGGTCCACAGCTGCCGGGATTGAGATATGTGATATCTCCTACCTTTTTGTTTTCATATTTATGGGAATGTCCATATAGGACTATATCGACATTGGTTAGATCATTGCGGGCATGTTTTATATTATGAACCATATAGAAATGAATCCCTGCTATCTCTACATCTATATCTACAGGGATATCCTCTGCCCACTCTTTATCAGCATTCCCCCTCACGAAATATGTAGGTGCAATGCTTGATATTTCATCATATGTTTTCTTAGAAGCTATATCTCCCCCGTGAAGTATATAATCGCACCCTATAAGCAGCTCCTTAACCTCGGGCCTAAGTAGCGAGTGGGTGTCTGAAATGATAGCTATAACTGTTCCCATAAAATCCCTCTTTTGTTAGCCATTTGGGGCTGTTTGCACACACTTAATATAATACCATACTTTTGACTGAAATAATCATATTTTTCCCTTCCTTGAATAATTCCTATCTTATCCAAAATGTTGGGTAATAAAACGGACAATCAAAAGCAGCGATTTTACGCCATCCCAAGTGTATCATCGCTGCTTTATATCAAATTCCTCTTTTGTTTCATTACTTAACAAGCTAATTGACTCTGAATATACTTCTTTAATCCCTCCTCAGATTTGAGATCAAAATCCTCCGATATTGACTTAAAGTATTCTCTGATAGCCCCTTTTGTAATAGGTTCATTTGTATATCCACAAACATTATCACCATCATAAGCATCAGCCCACGGTGATTCTTTATGAGTAATTCTTTCCAATGTTTTACCACTATACATTCCAAATGAGTTAACAACCTCTAAACCTACCAAAATTTCTTTTTAACACATTTAGTGATTTCATAATCTACCTTCGGTCTCGAATAACCTCTGCCTAATACGCTTACTATTTTTGCAACCTCCTCTTGAGTAAGACCTAATATCTGCGCTTCTCCTGTAGTAATTGTTTCATTAACAGCTGGCGCATATAGTATTTCCCCATCAAAATATATCGCTATTGTTTCCCCTTTTTCCATCGCACGCTCAGTAGCATCTTCAAACTTATACCTGCCTTCTTCCGTCAGAGTAAGATGAACCGCATATGACACATTCCGGTTGATATCAGAAATAACAGTTTGACCTGCGCTTTCAATATCTTTTCCCTGAAGCACAACAGCGCCTGTGTCAATTAATTCTTCAATTGACTTATCAAACTGCCATTCGTTTTCACCAGTCTTAGAATAATTAAGGCTACCATCCTCTGCAGTTTCAGATATAAAATATAGTTCCGGACTCCACAGCGAATCTTCTATCTTTTCTTTTATCGCAGTTTCATCCATAGTGCAGGATATGTCAACTATAATCCTTGCCTCATCTTTAGAATATACTTCGACTTCTTGTGAAAGATTCTCTAACTCCTCTCGAATTTGTGATATTACCTGATTCACTTCATTATCGTCCAACTGGGATTTCAAAGTGATAACAACCTCGTACCCATTCTTCCTAGCGCATCCAGTAAAAAACAACATTCCAAGAACAAGTATAAGTACAATTATTCCAATACGTTTCATAACAATGTCTCTCTTTCGAAAAAGCTCTATAACGGTTACAAAAATGAATACTGCTTCACCACTTCATCGGATAAACCGCTCTCTTGCCCTTACTGTTGGGCGCGATCACAGGCGCAACATCCGTCGGCTTTATATCACCAATGGTTCTCACCGCATCAGTACGCTCCCACCGGCTTTTCAGCGGCACGGGCATCTGCTCGAGGAGCTCCTGCGTACGTTCTGAACTTTCAACATAATATCGGCAGCACATAAATCACTCCACCTAATGTTCTGAATATATTTACACCTTGGATAATTACTACATCCATAAAACTGATTTCCGACGTTAGATCCTCGCTTAGCCGTTCTAAGAACAAGACCCTTCCGCCATATAACGTCGATGTCCAATATTTCTGATTCTCATTACCGAAAATATAACCGGAATAATTCTTACTTTCTATAACAAATAAACCCTTGGGAGTTATATAGACTAAATCTATCTCCGTCGTTTTACCATTACGCATAGGAACATAAAGATTTCTGAAAAATAAACCGCTTTTACCAAATAGATTTAACGATGCGAGATCATAAGAGATCTTCGTCTCTCCGATTTTTCCTTTAACTTCAGGCGTATAAACTGATTTTCTTATTAATTTGCGTAAAAGTCCCATATGATACCTCTTATATATATAAGTTCAACGTTGAACTATAGCCCAAAGCTTAGTATCGCCAGCACATACATAACAACAATACCGGCGGTTGCTACAAAATCAAGAATTCCAAGTATCAGTACTGCCTTTTCGCCCCGGGCAAGCTTGTGACCTACGATAAAGAACACAAACCCAAGGAATCCGAGCAAAGTGGTTATATTTATAAGAACCTTCTGAAAACCTGTGGTTTCTTTTAGGGAAAAAATGAGTGATATTGCCACAATTGCCGATATAATAGGAATTATCTCTAATATGATTGCTAAATTCTTCTTTTTCATGGTATCTCCTTCTCCTAAATATGCTTCTTAATATGATTGTAGATATTTAGCCCTTTATTCTGTCCGTATTTTGAAATGATATCTCTGTATGTTTGCTGCTTTCCATTCTTATCAGTTAGGTTTTTCACTACCGTTGAGGCTACAAATTGGATAATATCATTTGATCCACTTCAAACCCCTGTTTTATGCATAAATACAATATATCGCCACTCATATGTCAATTCGTTTTATGTCCAATAAGGTTTCTGATCCTTATGTGTGTAACCTTTCAGCTTTATTCTGTATGTTTCAAGGATGCTCTCGTACTTCAGCTTTGTCTTTTCTTTCAGCTTACCCTGTATGCAAAGTTCCTTAAAGGTATCCTCAAAATCCTGCAGGTCCATCTGGGCATTATCCTTGTAATTGTTCGACATATTCATCTCAATCTTGAAAATAATAGCATCAAGTTCTCGTTCATATTTGTTTTTAAAGAGTCCCATCCACATACCTCATCTACTGAACTTCCTATAAAACCTTAAGACATCAAAACTCCAAGGCTTGTGCCTCCGGCCTGTGTTATGTGCTTATTTTATTCACTTTCCTCCATATCCTTAAGATACAGATCTGAATACATATCCAGCTTAGCTATAGTATCTGTAGCGGGGTTACCGTAGGCATGACAGCACTTATGAGATACGATGCTCTCCTCTTTCTGGCTTTCATCGAAATTCACGCTCATGCGCATAGATCCGCCGGCGGTTTCGCTATCAAGATGCTTCATAACGTTTGCAATAAAATCTTCTGAAATATCCATCGACGGTACCTCCAATTGAAATGCGACCCTGGGATCACCATTTAACAGAAAAATGATGCCACATCGCTTAAACCCATTTCGGGCGAGCACATGCTGCATTACCTTGTTATCTTTATGTGTATCAATCCGAATATTATTTGAATAAGCTTTACAATACTCTCCATCAATCCCATAATACAATAATTTATTGTACTTTGCATTAGCTTCTTCTACAGCCTTCTTCTTTCTCAATGCGTCTATTTAGGGAACTTTTCTAGCAAATGTATGTGAAAAAGTTCCATAAAAAAGCGCCGGGCTCACAACCTCTTTCGAAGTCATGACCTGACGCTCTTCATTGCTAAATCACCCGCAAAATTGTTTGATTGCCTTATAGGTGAATTCAGCAGTACCTTCTCCGCCTTCATGACTATCATCTCCTTCACGTGTGATTACATCATAAACTATTACGTTACGTCATAGTCAAGCAAAAATATATATTTTTACAAAAAAAGATCGGCCTCAAATCCATTTCTGAATTCCTTGCCGATCCTCTGCTTTTCCTTCCTTCGATTGTAAGTCTTTCCGCTCGGTACGCTCCTTGTCACGGGATTAAGTTCACCCCAGTTGCGTCTCTGCTTTGCGTGATACTCGCGCTGCGCCTTCTTACTTCGCTTATCCAGCGAAACATACTTGTTCATGACTGTTACCTCCATAATATATTTGGTTGCCCACCCATTATATCGGATTTTTTTTTCCTTTTAGCAGATTATTATGAAAGATTATCTCTTTACTGCAAAATTAATCAGTCCATTGATGGTATGTATCACAAAAAACGGAACCGCAGCCCCCACCAACAGATAATTGCTTTTCCAAAGGCCAAAGAACAAATAGTATAACGGAACAACCGCAAACTGACTGATTATGATCAGCCATCCATATTGGTGCCCCATATAGTACAATATCCATCCAACGAAGTTGATGAGGATCATCAGAATCGTCAGGAAAAGGAACGTCTTGTCTTTGGTCGTTTCTATTGGGATAAGCTTAACATCATCTCTTACGATCAGCATCAGTATGATCATTGACAAAATCCCGAATATACCCTGCACCGTCTCAATCCATTTTATCTCATTAGTCATACTCATAATTGGATTTGACGCCGGTTTGAAAATGGGCATAACGATATATGGGATTTCCTGAATCACGAATGCTGCTATCCCAATAAATGATATCCCCAAATAGTAATTCTTAAACAAATGTATAAACTTTATCATATTACTTCTTCCGTAGCTTCTTTGATTTCGTTCACCATTTAAGATACGCTTCATATGTATCGATTCCAAATGTAACTGCAGCATAGAAAAAAGGATTGTCAGTTTTTTATAATCCACAGGCTACTTCGCAGATGATAAAACCATTAAATATGAATTTTAAACTAAAAGGACTTCCTCTTTTGCCGGAAGTCCTTTAATAACGTATTCTCTTATTTGGTCGAATATTTTGACCTTGCCTACCCG
>JAIKXH010000139.1 GCA_024684215.1 Lachnospiraceae bacterium | reverse complement strand
TGTAGCTCATTAATACGCTCTTGGAGTAGGTTAATTTGATGCTCCAATGTTTTTTTTATTTCGTTTTTATCTTTTTTTTCGGGGAAGTTCCATTTCCAAAAACTATAATCAAAGGTAACGCTTTTTCGTTCGTTTTCTGTTCGACAATATTGTAAGTCATCGTTAAATGCCTTGTTTCGCTCCATCCATTGGCGCATGTACTCGCCCATATCATCGTCTCTGAAGGATATAGCGGGACCGGATTCTGAAGAATGAAAATCAATCCCATAGCTGTCTTCCATTAAAAAAAGCATGTACATAGCTCCCAAACTGTCTTCAGCGTTCAAATCTGATAATGAAAGTATGTTGACGGAAAGAGCAGAAGCTATCTGCTCCAATAAATCTGCTTTTGGCCTCCTCACTCCATTTTCGTATTTTTGAATGCGATCCCCGTTAAGGCCGACCATTTTACCAAGTTCTGATTGTGATAGACCCTTAGCTTCTCTAATTTTTCTAATTTTGTTTCCCGTACGTTTGGCAGCAGATAGATCCGTGTAGTTTGATATCTCAAAAGATGAATTATCCATAAAGAATTCCTTTCATATATATTATGAAGTTATTATAATAAATTATAAAGTACATTTCTTGTTTAAACAAGAACAAATAAGGATATAGACTTGCATAATTTAGTACTTAGGGGATATAGCCAATTGCGATCAATGTTAATAATATGGCATATTCTGATAAAGCACATGTTAGGCGTTCTAACCGCTTGAACTTATTATTGTAATCCAGCTGAGTTAAAACAAGTCGTTTTTTTATATCATTTAATTCATTTTCTGATTGTTGTTGGATTTTGCATATTTTTTTGCTGTATTCACTTTTAACGACCTCGATTGCTATGTCGTGTTCGAGTTGGATCTTCTTCGTTTCTTTGCCTAATCACCCGAAGGCGATTTAGAAGCTTAGGCGGTCGACTGCGGGTGATTTGTGGTTTTGAGGTTTACCGATTCGGTTGATGTCTAATGTCAGTGCGAAGATGGGATATTGGTTCCGAATGGAAGTTATATCCCATCTTCGATCTGTTAAACGGAAAGCCACCGAATCGGGTAAACCGTCTTGCTTGCAAGAAAGGATTTTCATTTCTCACAAAGCGTGCCTAGTTGCATAAAACAGATTCCTCAAGTTCATCAAAATCGTATTGCCGTTGCTGAAAGTTGCAAAAAGAATTTTTCTTTAACCTGTTATTAGGTTTTGAAGAATAATTAAGATCCTGTCTGTCTAAGCGTTCTTTGCACCAGGCTTTTATGGTCGCATAGTTTAGACATCCCTTATAATGGTTGTGTTTAATTCTGTCTATTTGATAGTCAACATTTTCTATGCCAAATTCATCGATAAGGTCCTCATATCCAGAATCTGTGAGTGTGTCCGCTTTACACTCTTTATGATTATTAGATAAATCATTATTAGATTTCTTATTAATATATTGTGGCAGCTTTTCCGCATACGGTGATTCGGTGTCCTGATTTACCGTATCCGGTTTTTCGGGATACGGTGAAAACTCAGTTATTTCCTGGGCTTCTTTCTCTTTATACTCGCTATTTGGATCTTGATCTGTCGATATGATCGGGCATTCATGTACTTCCATATTTGTGGAATCAAACTGTCCATTGTTTCCACGTCCCTGCTCTCGTGTGACATATCCTTTATCAATAAGGCTGTTGAGAGTCTTAGATATCTTTTCCTTTCCATCGGGGAGGATTTTGCATAGTCCCGCGATTGTCAGATGCCAGTTGTCCGGTAATGACAGAAGTGTAAGCAACATACCCCTTTCCGCGAGAGATAAGTTATTGTCCCTCATGATGTTTTGGGATACCACTGTGTAATTACCCCGAATTTTGTTCTTTAATACTGCCATGTCTTTGCTCCTTTCTAATTAATGTGTTTTAGGAGCGTTCATCTACTTTCTCATCTACTTTTAGTGTGTTATTGGAGTTTATTCGATGTTAGTATGTGTTATAGGAACTTCGTGAAAGGCCTAAATAAAAGGATATGTAAAGAGATGGTACAAGATAAAAAGCTTGTCCTTGAATTCGGGACGTAGAGGCCGCAGGTTCAAATCCTGTCACGCCGACGACGCAAAGCTAGTCCCTGTGGGATTCAGTGTTTTCAAGGGTTTCCGGTTTCGGGAGCCCTTGAATTTTACTCCCAGTTCTATCTTTGTTCTAACTTTTTCGATTTATCCCGCATTTTATTCAGAACAGAAGCAGAAATCCTTAGTAACTGGTAGATATTAGGTGCATATTTTTATATAGGG
>JAIKXH010000118.1 GCA_024684215.1 Lachnospiraceae bacterium | reverse complement strand
AAAGCTTTTGGATAAGGAAGGACCCGTTCCGGCAGAGAGTTTTATGGTGCGTGCAAGGCTCGATAGAATTCAGCTTCAGCTTAGAAATACGGAAGATGATGTGGATTTCATATGGCTTGACGGCTGGGGATTTGTAAGAGGCTGCGATAATAGGCGGTTCGAAAAAAGTTTGGTGCTTGAAAATAATGGAGAGGTTCGCCGCTATGAGCTTTTCTCCACATACAGAAAAGATATTTTAAATGCCTTCAGGGGCGAAGATCATATCGAGCTTTCGGGATTTTTCTTTAGGCTCCCGGTCAGCGAACTTGAAGGAAAAGAGTGGCATGCCGGAATCGTTATGACGGATATAATCACGGGCAAGGAGCTATACAGAGACCTTGCAAAAAATGTGAAGGCGTAGGGCTTTTGGCATTTGATATACGGCAGGGAAACAGTAGGAATCATATTAGATTAAAAAACTCTTAAGAGGTAGTTATGGAAGAGTTACAGTCGGTTCATTACGACGCGTTTATAAGCTACAGACACAGCGAACTTGATAGTTTTGTCGCAGAAAACCTCCACAAAAGGCTGGAGGCTTTTAAGTTGCCAAAATCAGCCAGAGCCAAGGCTAAAAGCGATAAGACAAGGATTTCACGAGTGTTTAGAGATGTGGAGGAGTTGCCGCTTTCCGACAACCTGTCTGACCCTATAAACAATGCGCTTGCCAATTCCGAATTTCTAATAACTATCTGCACTCCGAGATACCCGCAGTCGAAGTGGTGTATGAAGGAGATTGAAGTCTTTTTGCAGACCCACGACAGAGAGCATGTGCTGGTGGTTTTGGCGGAGGATGAGCCGGAGAATTCATTTCCCGAGATCCTTAATTTTGAGCAGGTCGAGGTTGTTGGCGAAGACGGCGAAGTCTCTTTTGTGAAAAAGCCGATAGAGCCACTTGCTGCCGATACCCGCGGAGAAAACAAAAAAGAGATTTTAAAGGCTATGGATACCGCTGTCATAAAGCTTTGCGCAGCGATATTCGGCATGAATTACGATGATTTAAAGCAGCGACACCGCGAGCAGAAAATAAAAAGAATGGCAGCGCTTTTCGGCAGTATCGGAGCGGCTATTTTGCTTTTTGCCGTATTTGCAACGGTTATGCTGATACGTATAAGCAAAGCAAACGCCACGATATCAAGGCAGTACGAGGAGATTCAGGATAAATACGCGGGCTCTGTGGCAACGGCCTCGGAACAGCTTCTGGGCGCAGGCAGAAAAAAGGATGCGATATATGCAGTAAAAAGTGTTTTGCCGGACTCGTCTTTAGATAAGCACAACAACCGCGCACTTTCCATGCTTTATTCATCCATGGGAGTATATGACACTGAGGGGAAATACACTGCATTAAACGCCTATGATATGGCATCGGAAGTGGTATCATATAATGTTTCTTTTGACAATAAATATATATTGATAAACGACTGGATAACCATCGGCATCTTTGATATCGAAAGCGGAAAAAAGATAAAGGATATAGAAAAGTCGGACGCGTCCGGTGAAATCATACAGGGCGTTTTTTGCGGAGACGAAGGCATTTTAAAAAGCGAGGATGCCGGAATTTACTACTGTCCTATATCAGGGGGCGAGGAAAAGCTTTTGGATATAGGCCTCTATGCGGAATTTTTGGAATCTCCGGACGGCAAAATAACTGTTGTATATTCTGATGATCATATTTACGGAATAGATAATTTTGGAAATATCGCTTATGATATTGACCTTTATGAGCTTTACGGCGCATCTTTTTTGATTTTTTCGGATATCAGTTTTGACGACGGTTGCTTTGCCATGAGCCTTGGAGATACAAAGAGGCATTATATGGTTGTTGCCGATGAAATGACGGGCGAGGTAAAGGTTTCGTTTTGGAATAACGGCGGATATATGCCTTATGTGTGCCTTGGCGGCAGTACGCTGTATTTTTCTTTGCCGGGGTACGGCGAAAACGGAAATGTGAACAGCACGGTTTACGCGGTGGATATCAATTCCGGAACCACATGGTGGAAGACAAATCTTCCGGATTTTTCCACGATGGATATTTTGACAGTCGGCGATCATGTATATCTCTACGATTATGTGATGGTGATGGTGCTTAAAGCAAATAACGGCGGGGCAATTAACTATTACCGTTCCGACCATGTGATCCTCGAAGGTTGGGAAGAAGACGGCGCTTACAACTATTTGAGCCAGGAAGGTAAGGTTTACTATTGCGACGAGAATACAACCTATGACAAGACGTTAAGCTGTTTTGATGTGGCGCCCGCGGAATATATGGTAAACGCGACATATCAAAACGGTGAGCTTTTCTGTCTTTTTAACGGAGCAAATTATATAACGAGATATGCGTCTTATGAAAATAAAGCGGCAGAGCTTACAGACGGCGATTATGAATTTATGATGTATTCGGAAAATTCTGCGGAAACGGCGCTGGGACTCGATACTGCGCTGCTTGATGAGGCGTTTTATTCCGATGATAATAAGCTTATTTTTGCCTCATTTACCAACCATGTGGGAAAGGTCTATGATGCGGTAAGCCTTGAGTGCTTAAAAAGCTTTGATGTCGAATATACTCATTTTAACAAGCTGGCTTTTTCTGAATTAACCGGCGGTTATATACTTAGCGGAGATTATTATTCATACCTGATGGATGACGACTACGACATATATTGCAGCATGTCCCGCATCGTTGATGAAAAGGACGGGTGCTTTATCATCAGGAATATGGAGGATAAGTATTATAAGGTTCCTTTTGTCGGCTATGAGGAACTTATGGATATGGCCGGTAAGCGGCTTGGAGATTACGAGCCCGCCGAGGATATAAAGCAGAAGTATAATATTAAATAAGGCTGAAAAAAATATTTACTTAGATTATGCAGGATTGAGTAAGCATTGATAAATAATGCAGCTGTGACGGAAAAATATTTCTTTTATCAAGCCTTCATTTATGGTAAAATTAAGGTTAGTTTGAGAATTGAAATATGAGCCCGAGGGCAAACGTTAAATAGGAGGATTTTCAATGAGCTACAAGGAAAATTACAATTATTGGATTAACGACTACTATTTTGATAAGGCTACAAAGGACGAGCTCCTTGCCATCAAGGATAACGAGTCTGAGATAGAGGAAAGATTTTACAAGGAACTTGAATTTGGTACCGGCGGACTTCGCGGAGTGATCGGAGCCGGAACCAACCGTATGAATATTTACACCGTACGTAAGGCTACACAGGGCCTTGCAAATTATATTTTAAAGCACGGCGATCCTAAAAAGGGCGTTGCAATCTCTTGCGACAACCGCCGTATGAGCCCTGAGTTTTCCAGAGAGACCGCTCTTTGCCTCGCCGCAAACGGAATCAAGGCATATATCTTTGATTCACTTCGTCCTACTCCCGAGCTTTCATTTGCGCTCCGCGAGCTTGGATGCACCGCAGGTGTAATGGTTACCGCGAGCCACAATCCCCCTGAGTACAACGGATACAAGGTTTACTGGGAGGACGGCGCTCAGATCACCGCACCTATCGACAAGGATATCATCACCGAGGTTAAGTCAATCACCGATTATCACACCGTAAAGACCATGGACAAGGATGCCGCAGTAGCTGCAGGCCTCTATGAGGTTATCGGAAAAGAAATCGATGACAAGTACATGGAAGCTTTGAAAAAGCAGATTATTCACCCTGAGGTGATAAAGGCTGTTGCCAAGGATATCAAGATTGTTTACACTCCTCTTTGCGGAACCGGAAATCTTCCCGTTCAGCGCATTTTGAAGGAGCTTGGATTTGAGAATGTGTATGTAGTTGAGGAGCAAAAAGGTCCCGATCCGGAGTTTACCACTCTCGAGTATCCAAACCCCGAGGATCCCAAGGCATTTACCTATGCGCTCCGTCTTGCAAAGGAAAAGGATGCAGATATCGTACTTGCCACCGATCCCGATGCTGACCGTCTCGGCGTATATGCAAAGGATACCAAGACCGGCGAGTATGTTTCATTTACCGGAAATATGTCCGGAATGCTCATTGCCGAGTATATTTTAAGAGAGCGCACAGCGACCAAGACAATGCCCGCTAATCCCGCTCTTGTTACAACTATCGTTACAACCAATATGACAAAGCCCATCACTGCGGCTTACAATGTAAAGCTTATCGAAGTTCTCACCGGATTTAAGTTCATCGGCGAGCAGATCAAGTGGTTTGAGCAGAATCATACTTACAACTACGCATTCGGACTCGAGGAGTCTTACGGATGTCTCGTAGGAACTCACGCGAGAGACAAGGATGCAATCGTTGCAGTTATGGCTCTTTGCGAGGTTGCTTCATTCTGTAAGAATCAGGGCAAGACTCTCTGGGATATGATGATCGATATCTATGAGAAGTACGGCTATTACAAGGAGACTCAGTACACCATCACTATGAAGGGTATTGACGGAGCTAAGCAGATCGCTGATACCATGGAGAAGCTTCGTAACAATCCTCCCAAGGCTTTCGGTGACTTAAAGGTCCTTAAGTTCAGAGATTATGAGAACGATGTGATCCTTGATATGGAGACCGGCGCAAAGACTACTACCGGACTTCCTAAGTCAAACGTATTATACTTTGAGCTTCCCGATGACAATTGGTGCTGCGCTAGACCTTCCGGAACCGAGCCCAAGATCAAGTTCTATATGGGCGTAAAGGGAACCAGCATCGAAGATGCACAGGCAAGAGTTGAAAAGCTCACCGCAGACCTTAAGGCTGTATTGTAATTAAGGCTTTAGAGTTTTTTAGGATTTAAAGTGTGCGCGGATAGATTTAGAGCGTGTCCGGTTAAACACATTAAAAAATATTAAGAGTTACAGCTCCCGTACCGGTAACGGCCGGGAGCTTTTTTAAAAGATATGGATAACAGCGGTTTTAAGAAAGAATCAAAAGTTCATAAGGCAGTCAGGATTTTAAAAGAAAAAGGTCCGATTGAGCTGGGAAAGAAAGTACAAAAAAAGCTTGCAGCGCCCTGGAAATATCATAAATGGTTTATGGCGCAGCGTGTGACACCTGAGGAGCTTAGCGCTCAGGCACAGACTCACTTTGAGTATGAGCTGAAGATAAGCATTTTGGTTCCGACCTACAGGACGCCTCTTCCTCTTTTAAGGGAGATGATTGATTCCGTGAGAGCTCAGTCCTACGCCAATTGGGAGCTTTGCATAGCCGATGGAAGCGTCGGCGCGAAGGTAAATGCGGACGGAAGTGTAGCGGCAGGAAAAGGCCAAGGTGAAAATGGTGAAGGAAACGCACAGGGATCTAAGGCGGCCGGAGCGAATGTAAAGTCTCCGTTAGAAGATATTTTGGCCGAGTATCATGAGAAGGATCCACGTATAGTTTATCGTATTCTCGACAGAAACGGCGGCATTTCCTACAACACAAACCGGGCTCTCGATATGGCAACCGGCGAGTTTATAGGACTTCTTGATCATGACGATGTCTTGGAGGCCGATGCACTTTTTGAGGTGGTAAAAGCTCTCCAAAACCGCGAGACCAAGATCGTTTACACCGATGAAGACAAGGCAACCAATAATTTAAAGAAATTTATGGATCCTAATTTTAAGCCCGATTTTTCAATCGATTTATTTAGGAGCCACAATTATATCACTCATTTTTATGTCGTGAGCACCGAAGTACTGCGCGCTGTGGGCGGCGAGGATTCAAAGCATGACGGAGCACAGGATTATGATATGATGTTCCGCTGCATCGAGAAGGTTTGCACAGATTTTGGTCGTGACAAAGCGCGGGAGATTATTGCGCACGTACCGAGGGTTCTTTATCACTGGCGCCTGGCTAAGGGTTCGACTGCGGAAAACCCGGAGAGCAAGATGTATGCCTACGAGTCGGGCAGGAGCGCTGTTGAGGACCATTTAAAGAGAATGGGAATCCCCGCAACCGTGGAAATGACCGAAATGTGGGGCATGTATCACACAATTTATGAGGTTAGCGGTAAGCCGCTTGTATCGATCATCATCCCCAATAAGGACCATACGGATGACCTGGACAATTGCATCCGCTCAATCATCGGGAAAAGTGTCTATAAAAATATTGAATTTGTGATAGCGGAGAACAATTCTACTGAGGATGAGACTTTCGCGTATTATGAGAATATCCAAAAGGAATTTTCAAATGTCAAGGTCGTAAAATGGGACAGAGAATTTAACTATGCGGCCATTAATAATTTTGCTGCCGGGTATGCAAAGGGAGAGTACTGTCTTTTCCTCAACAATGACACCGAAATGATTAGTGAAACCGCGATTTCTGAGATGCTTGGCATATGCCAAAGGGGCGATGTGGGAATCGTTGGTGCGAAGTTAATTTACCCGGATGAGTCGGTTCAACACGCCGGAATTTTATTGGGATTCAGGGGCTATGCCCAGCATGTATTTGTCGGAATAGGCCGCAATGAGTTTGGATTTATGGTAAGAGCAAGGATCAATTGTAATTACAATGCGGTGACCGGAGCCTGCCTCATGGTGTCAAAGGAAGACTTTGATGCCGTAAAGGGATTTAGCGAAGATTTCCCCGTTGCCGGAAACGACGTTGATTTTTGCTTAAAGGTAAGAAAGCTTGAAAAACTGGTAGTCTACAATGCTTTTTCGGAGTGGTATCATTATGAGTCCAAATCAAGAGGCTATGAGGATTCGCCGGAAAAGGCAGAGAGATTTAACCGGGAGGTGGCCCATTTCAGAGAAATCTGGGGCGATAGAATTTCTCGCGATGAGTACTACAACGCCAATTTCGACATGGAAAACGGACCGTACGAGTTGTAAATTATATTTTTGGCTATATTATTTTTGCGGCAAGCGGATTTATTTGGCAATTGCATTTTTGTGATGGATTCTGTGATGCATAGAGAGTGGTTTTATGGGTAATCTTTCTGTAAACGTGAAAAAAACTATAAATTACCTCAGGGAAAACGGCTTAAAAGCCACGGCAATAGAGGTGCAGGACAGACTTTCCGGGAAAAAGGAGGTATATGAGCCCGTGCACCCATCAGAGGCCGAGCTTTTAAAGCAGAGGAGACTTAGCGGGGATTTTCCTTACAGGCCTTTAATATCCGTGGTTGTACCGCTCTATAACACCGACGAGAGATTTTTGAAGGCTCTCATAGAGTGCGTGGAAGCGCAGTCCTATGATAATTGGGAGCTGATTCTTGCGGACGGCTCGGAAAAAGAAGGGCTTGCAGATGTTGTAAGAACAGTTTCTGAGAATAAGGAACATCCGGAAGGTGTAAGTGCTGTCTCGATAAATAATAAGGTCAGGTATCACAAGCTTGATGTCAATTACGGAATCTCAGGCAACACCAACCATGCTCTGGAATTTGCAAAGGGCGATTATGTCGCACTCCTTGACCATGATGATCTACTTGAAAAGAATGCACTTTTTGAGGTTGTATCAGCAATAAACCGTGTGGATGCCGATGCTGCAGATCACGCGGATGCCAATGGTGCAGGCCACAGGGATGCGGGTGCCGCAGATCACGCGGATGCCGATGCTGCAGACCGCAGGAATGCGGGTGCCGCAAGGCATATAGATGTCATATATACGGATGAGGACCGCTGCGGCGAGAGCGGCGATGATTTCTATAATCCTGTGAGAAAATGCGATTTTAATTTTGAATATTTGCTTTCAAACAATTACATTTGCCATTTGGTCGTCATGAAGGCGAGCCTTATAAAAAAGCTGGAGCTGCGCAAGGAATTCAGCGGAGCACAGGACCATGACCTGCTGCTTCGGGCGGCGGTTTTGGGCAGCAGTTTTTACCACATTCCAAAGATTTTGTACCATTGGAGGGTGTTTGGAAATTCCACCTCCGGCAACACCTCGGGGAAGCTCTATGCCTATGAGGCCGGCAAAAAGGCGGCGGCGCAGGCACTTTCAGGCATCTTGCAAGATACGGAATTGCTTTCCCAAAAAGATAAGAATGCGGGTACCGCTTCAGAGAAGGTCTGCGAGGCCGGCGAATATTTCCATGTGTACAGGACGAGGCATGTGGGAGTCTACGGCTTTGATTTTGAAAAATCACCGATGGATACAGAGTTTAAAGCTCCCTTCGGAAATGCAGGAGCGGTGGGCGGACTTGTTGTTAGAAAAAACAAAGAGGGCATCATCGTCGGCGGACCGTCTGATTTTGCAGGAGAGTGTGAGTATTTGGGAAAGAGAGCGGCTGCAGGCGGGAAGGGCAATTCGCGTTTTTGCATGCGCGAGGTTTCGGGGCTTGATTTAAGAAATATATGCCTTTCAAAAGAGGCTCGCGGAATTTTTAAAGAGGTTGTGGGCGTAAGCTACGAGGATGTGCCCTTAAATGTGAAATACGATTTATCAGCAGGCGATGATATTTCATATACAAAAATTCATGACTGGGAGAGGATTTTTGACGTGAGCGTTTTGCCTGAAAATGCTGATATCACGGCACTTAGCGAGAAGCTCTCCGAAGCCCTTAAAGCGGCCGGATACAAGCTTTTATATCTCCCGTCATGGGAAAGCGTAGTGCAGTAAAAGGTAAATTTTTTTCGTTCATTTTTTTTCAACGTAAAATCTTAACGAATTCCTTAAGAAAACTTAAGTTGAAGCATTGGTGCAGTGGCCTTATAATCGATGATGTAGGGCTTTGCACCTTTTTTTGTCGTATATGTTGTGTGTGAAGTGCCCGTTTGTTTATAAACAATAAATGCCAAAAGGAGTATTAGAGAATGGCCAACAGGAAAAGGTCCGGTTCCAAATCCGGTAAGATCGTAATTTTCGCAATCGAGTTTCTTATCATTGCGGTGCTTTTGTTTGTACTTATCAAATTCGTAATCCCCGCAACGAAAACTACCGAAACCGGCGGACTTAATGTAGTAAAGATTGATGAAACGAAACCCGAGGAGATCGGTATATCCGAGGAAGTACAGCAGATGACGGAAGAGGGCGGCTCTATGAGCCCCTACCTCAATATCGCATTTTTCGGTATCGATGCGACAAGCACCAGCGTAAGCGCTCTTGAAAAGGGATACAGAAGCGACAGTATCATGATCTGCAGTATCAATCAGGATACCGGAGATGTTAAGCTTTGCAGTGTATATCGTGACACTTATCTTAATACCGGTAAGGATACTTATCAGAAGTGTAACGCAGCATACGCTCTCGGCGGAGGAAACGCCGCAGTCAGCATGTTAAACTCAAACCTTGACCTCGATATCACAAACTGGATGTCGGTAAGTTACAGAGGACTTTCCGATGCTATCGATTCGCTCGGTGGAATTTATCTTGATATTGATGAAGCCGAGATTGGCCATTTGAACGCATATCAGAGTGCTATTGCAGATATTTTGAAAGAGAAATATGTACCTCTTTCTGAGACCGGTTATCAGAAGGTTAACGGAATGCAGGCTGCTGCATATTGCCGTATCAGATATACCGCAGGTGATGACTTTAAGCGTGCCGAGCGTCAGAGAGAAGTGCTTCAGGGAATTATGGATGCCGCAAAGGGAGCTGATTCGGACAAACTTGTTGCCACATTTAACAAGGTATCGGGAAGCGTGCTTACTTCAATCGACAGCGAGACATTATTGTCAATGGTTAAGAATATAGCAAATTACAAGATTGTTGATGAGGGCGGATTCCCCGAGGAAAGCCTTAGAACAACCGGAACCATTGGTGCTAAGGGAAGCTGCGTAATACCTGTTGATCTTTCAAAGAACGTTATTTGGCTTCACAAGTTCTTGTTTAACGATGAGGATTACACTCCTTCAGAAACGGTTCAGTCATACTCATCGGTTATCTATTCCGATACATCAAAGTATTTGGGATATTAATTGTTAGGGATACTGATTATTTAAAGTAAATTATTGTGAGTACTGATTATATTTTTGGTACTTTAGATATTAAATAAGCAGAAAAAACTAAAGTTAAATCGGGTAATAATGTATAAGAGAAATATAAACGGTTGGATAAAGCACATAGATTTTACTTTGCTCGACATGATTATCATTCAGTTGGCGTATATCATGGCTTTCCTGCTCAGATTCAGGGTTATGGCGCTTCCGTACCAGAACCCGTACTATCTGAGCGGAGCAAAGGTTATTCTTGTAATCCATCTGGTACTTTCAGCATTTACGACGGAGTACAGTGGTGTGATAAGGCGTACTTTTTGGAAGGAGCCGAGGTATTCACTTCTGCACTCCTCAGTCGTATTTATAGGTCTAAACGTATATCTGGTTGCCGTCAAATGGACGGAAGCGTACTCTCGTATTTTCCTCTATATGTTTTGGATACTGACCTTCTTTGGTCTTTGGTTCGGACGGACGATTTTGAAGCGCATCGTGAGAAAACGCATGCTTACCAGCAAAAATCGCTCCATCCTTATCGTTGTGACAAAAAAGCAGTATGCGGAAGATATAGTAAAGAGATTTAAGCGCGACAGATATCACGATTTTGCTCTGTCAGGCATTGTTTTTGAAGACTGCGACGGAACCGGGGAATTTGTTATGGATATCCCGGTGGTATGCAGGCTTGAAGATTTTTATGATTACGCCAGAAAAAATATTGTAGACGAGGTATTTATCTCGGACAATAATCTGGAGCGCGCAGAGGAATTCGCGGAAGAGCTCAAGAGAATGGGCATCACCATCCATTACAGACTTTTAAATATGGATGATGAAAACAGGCTTATTGAAAACTGCGGCGGATATCCGGTCCTCACGGTCGGAATGAATATCAAGGCCGGTCCGATGCTTATGATAAAGCGTATTGCAGACATTCTTGGAAGTATCCTGGGACTTATTGTCACAGGTATCTGCGTTCTGATTTTCGGACCTATCATATTTATCCAGTCGCCCGGCCCCATCTTTTTTGCTCAGACGAGAATCGGCAAAAACGGCAGGCGCTTTAAAATGTATAAATTCCGTTCGATGTACCCAAATGCTGAGGAGATTAAAGAGGCTCTGATGCAAAATAATGAGATGAACGGAAATATGTTTAAACTCAAAAACGATCCGAGGATAATACCCATCGGTCATTTTATGAGAAAGCATTCCATCGATGAATTACCCCAGTTTTGGAATGTATTTAAGGGAGATATGTCCCTTGTCGGAACCAGGCCGCCGACACTTGATGAATTTGAAGCTTATGCGGTCCATCACAAGGCCCGCCTTGGTTTCTCGCCCGGACTCACCGGCCTTTGGCAGGTTAGCGGACGCAGTGATATCACTGATTTTGAGCAGGTTGTTGAGCTTGACACCAAATATATCACGGAGTGGTCTTTGGGCCTCGATGCAAAGATTATTTTAAAGACGATAAAAATCGTGCTCACCGGAAGGGGAGCAAGTTAAGGATAAAGAATTCCTGTAAGTGATGAGTTAAATGCCTCAAAAGCAGGATTGGGACAAGGAAAAGGCTATGGCTGAGACTCTAATTTCTATAGTCAATTTCAAAAGTGCAGACAAGATTAAAAAGGCGATCGACTCCATAGTTGCGAGCATTCCCCTTGAGATATCCTACGAGATTGCCATTGTGGACAATTCCGAGGATGAGACGGAAGCCGAGGCTTTAAGGGAACTTGCTAGGAAGATTGATGTTGTAAATCTTTATGTTGCCGATTTTAATATGGGCTTCGGCGCGGGCAACAATCTGGCTTTTAGAAAATTTGCCGAGCAGGATACAAAGTATTTTGTGATCATGAATCCCGACATTGTTTTTATGAACAATTGCATCGGTGTACTCAGGTCATTTCTCGAAAAGCACGGGGAGTTTGCCTGTGCGGTTCCGAAGCTCTTCACTACGGACGGGGAGATTTTAAAGGCTTACCGTAGGCAACCGACGGTTACCGACATGTTCCTTCGCCGCTTTATGCCACACTGCTTTAAAAAGCGCGCGGCATATCACACAATGCAGGACATGGATTATTCAAAGCCTTTTAAGGTTCCTTTCGCCCAAGGCTCGTTTTTGATGGTGAGAGCTGAGGTGTACGAGGAAATCGGCGGCTTTGATGAGGAGTTTTTCCTGTACATGGAAGACGCGGATCTATGTATGAGGCTCGCTGAGCACGGCGGCGTATGCTATGTTCCGACCGCCCACGCGATCCATGAGTGGGAGCGCGGCTCGGGCAAGGACTTTAAACTTTTCTTGCTTCATTTTAAATCTATGGTACAATACTTTAGAAAGTGGAGTGGAAAGTAAAGTATAATTAGATGCCTAATAGAAGTTAGGTTTTAAATTTTATTGAATGATTATCAGATAAAGTATCAGATAAAATATTGGATTAGATATCAGATAAAATATTTTATAAAATATAAGATATAATATCAGATAAAACATTAGATGGATTACTATAATAAGAAGATTTGGAGTTTAAATTATGTGTGGAATAGTTGGATACGTAGGAAGAAAGCAGGCTGCTCCCATAGTTTTGGAGGGATTGTCAAAGCTTGAATACAGAGGATATGATTCAGCAGGTATCGCTGTTCGTGACGGTGAAAAGCCTGCCGAGGTAGTAAAAGAGGTCGGAAAGCTTATCAATCTTGTAAATAAGACTGATGGCGGTAAGGCCGTTGCGGGAACTTGCGGTATCGGTCACACCCGTTGGGCAACCCATGGTGCGCCCAGCAAGACTAATGCGCATCCTCATGTTTCAGGAAATTGCACAGGTTCCGCGTCAGGAACCGTAGAGAGCGAAGTTGTCGGTGTTCACAACGGAATCATCGAAAACTATGCTGAGCTCAAGGACAAGCTCTGCCGCCACGGCTATCAGTTCTATTCGCAGACCGATACCGAGGTGCTTATTAAGCTTGTTGATTATTATTACAAAAAATACAAGATGGGCCCCATCGATGCAATCGCAAAGACACTTGTACGTGTGCGCGGTTCATACGCTCTTGAGGTGATGTTCACAGATCATCCAGGAGAGATTTATGTTGCAAGAAAAGACAGCCCCATGATCATTGGCGTAAACGACGGTGAGTCTTTCATTGCTTCTGATGTTCCTGCTATTTTAAAGCATACCAAGAATGTATATTACATCGGAAACCTCGAGATGGCTAAGATTGTTGCCGGTGAGGCTACTTTCTATAACCTCGACGGTGATGTCATCGAAAAGGAATCCGTAGAGATTAAGTTCTCGGCTGAAGCTGCCGAAAAGGGCGGTTTCGAGCATTTCATGATGAAGGAAATCCATGAGCAGCCCAAGGTTGTTATGGATACTTTAAATAAGTACGTAAAGGACGGACAGATCGACCTTTCCGAAACCGGCCTTACTCCCGAGGAACTTAAGGCTGTTTCCCAGATTTATATTGTTGCATGCGGAAGCGCATGGCATGTCGGAATGGAAGCGCAGTATGTAATCGAGGATCTGGCTGACGTACCTGTAAGATGCGAGCTTGCGTCAGAGTTCAGATACCGCAAGATGAGCCTCAATAAGAATGCTCTTGTAATCGTTATTTCTCAGTCCGGCGAGAC
>JAIKXH010000084.1 GCA_024684215.1 Lachnospiraceae bacterium | reverse complement strand
GCGATATTTGATGCAAGAGTCCAAGGCGTGGTAGTCCATGCAAGGAAGTATGCATCCTCGCCCTTGATTTTGAAACGTACGATTGCGGTGCGCTCCTTTAAGGTCTTGTAGCCCTGGGCAACCTCGTGAGAAGAAAGAGGGGTGCCGCAGCGAGGGCAGTAGGGAACAATCTTAAATCCTTTGTACAAAAGGCCCTTGTCCCAAATAGTCTTAAGAGCCCACCACTCGGACTCGATAAAATTATTGTCATAGGTAACGTAAGGGTCATCCATGTCCGCCCAAAATCCGACAGTACCGGAGAAATCCTCCCACATTCCCTTATATTTCCATACAGACTCCTTACATTTTGAGATAAAAGGATCAAGTCCGTACTCTTCAATCTGTTCCTTACCGTCAAGGCCTAAAAGCTTTTCAACTTCAAGCTCTACGGGAAGTCCGTGAGTATCCCAGCCTGCCTTACGGGGAACCTGGTATCCCTTCATGGTACGATATCTGGGAATCATATCCTTAATGGTACGTGTTTCTACGTGGCCGATATGGGGCTTGCCGTTAGCAGTCGGCGGTCCGTCGTAGAAAGTATATGTAGGGCATCCTTCACGGATGTCTATACTTTTCTTAAATATGTCATTTTCGCTCCAAAACTTCTCGACTTCTTTTTCTCTGTCGACGAAATTAAGGTCTGTTGAGACTTGCTTGTACATCTTAATTCCTCCGAAATAGGTATTATTCCAGTATATTTTTATATCGAACTATACTTCTCGCCAATTATATTCGATAATCCTATTAATTTTGCCACGAAAAGACCCTTCTGTCAAGAAAACAGAAGGTGAATCGTGTCACAAATATATTTGCTTTTCTACATCCGTAGGTGTATAATTTTTATACATCTACAGGTGTAGTAAACTTATACTGAGGAATTTCAATTATGTATATTTACCACGGTTCGGAATTTATAATAGAGCACCCCAAATACAAGGGCGGCAGGCCAAACAATGATTACGGTTACGGGTTTTATTGTACAGAGAATCCGGATATGGCGAGAGAGTGGAGCGTTACCTCTGACCATAACGGGTATCTTAATAAATATATTTTTGACAGCTCCGAACTGAGTACTTTGGATCTTTCTTCCTATCCGGCTTTAACCTGGCTGGCGATTCTTCTGGAAAACCGTATATTTGACATTACTACGCCTCTTTCAGCCGAAGCTAAGAAATATATAAAAAAAGAATTCCTTATAGATTACGAAAAATATGATGTTATAAAGGGATATAGAGCTGATGACAGTTACTTTTCCTTTGCTCAGGATTTCATAAGCGGTGCGATATCCTATGAACAGCTGTGCGAAGCAATGCATCTTGGAAAATTAGGCGAGCAACTGGTACTCAAGAGTAAACGATCCTTTGAATGTATAAAATGGTGTGATTCGGAAATCGTACCGAGAGAAATCTGGCTTCCCCTGCGCGAAGGCCGTGACAAAAAGGCGCGAAAAAAATACTTTTCCGTTGACAAACAAACTTATGTAAAAGGTGCTTTATATATAACAAAGATTCTGGATGAGGAAATAAAAAATGACGACACACGCTTACGATGAACTCTACGCCGGTCGTGCGAGGATCGCTTTGGGAAATATGCTTCACTTTGCGGTCTATGATCTAAAATGGGATATCTCTAAATTCTATATGGCATTTATAAACTCAGGGATAGCCAAACGGTTCGGCAATGGCGAACCCCGACTGACTGTCGGGCTATCCGGCGCTGAGCTTGCTTATGAAGTGATATTAAAAACTACCGGAGAGAAATGCTTGATAACTCCGGCCTATTCTTCAGAAAAATCACCTGAATACTGGGCCGGATGGGCTCTTGCATATTACGAATGGTATAGAGATACTTCTTTTGAAAGAATAAACAAAATAATTCCTATTGAAGAAGTGATCAATATGTATTCACCGCTTCATGAAGCAGATATCACCAAATTCATAGAAATAATGGATGAATTGATATCTAAAGCTCCCACTGAAAATCGGCTGGCAAGGATCCGGGCATACTCGGGCCTTACACAAAAACTATTGGCAGAAAAATCAGGTGTGTCAGTAAGAATGATTGAGCAGTACGAGCAAGGAAAAAAGGATATTAAGCGAGCATCATCAGAAACAGTATATAAGCTTTCAAAAGCCCTGGGCTGCGATATGTCCGACTTAATAACTTAAGCAATTCTACTTCACTGCGCCGATAAGTTCCTTTATATCTTCTATATGGTTTTTGCGCATATATTCTTCGATTCCGTCAATGACTCCTATGGTAGCATAAGGATTGATAAAGTTGGCTGCTCCCACTGAAACCGCAGTCGCACCCGCGAGGATAAATTCAAGTGCATCCTCCGCGGTAGAGATGCCTCCCATACCGATAATAGGAATCTTTACAGCCTGAGCCACCTGGTATACCATGCGTACCGCAACGGGCTTTATAGCAGGGCCGCTCATTCCGCCGGTCTTGTTTGCAAGGGCAAAAGTGCGGCGATTTATATCTATCTTCATTCCGGTAATTGTATTTATAAGTGAAACCGCATCGGCACCTGCCGCCTCAGCTGCGCGGGCCATCTCCGTGATATCGGTTACATTGGGAGAAAGTTTCATGATAATAGGCTGCTTTGCATGCTTTTTTATCTCAGTAGTTATCTCGGTTAAAGCAGATGCCTTCTGGCCGAATGCGATTGCTCCCTCTTTAACATTGGGGCATGAGACATTTATCTCAAGCATATCGACTCTCTTTTCATCAGAGAGCCTTTCAACAACGTCCACATAATCCTGAATGGATTTTCCGCAGACATTAACGATAACATTGGTATCGTAGCCTTCAAGGAACTTAAGATCTCTTTCGCAAAAGACATCTATTCCGGGGTTTTGAAGTCCTATGGCATTGAGCATACCGCCGTAAACTTCAGTAACTCTGGGTGTGGGGTTGCCTGCCCAGGGGATGTTTGCAACTCCCTTTGTAGTAAGTGCACCGAGTCTGTTTAAATCAACAAACTCTTCATATTCCATACCGGATCCAAAGGTTCCGGAACCAACGGTTACAGGATTCTTCCACTTTACGCCTGCTATCTCTATTTCTGTTTTCATATGAATACTCCTTGCATTTTTCTGCCTTCCCCCGAGGGAGAAGGTGTCAGTATAGCTGACAGATTAGGGCTTTTAAATGTCTACCTCGCCGGCTTCAAATACCGGTCCGTCGGTACAGATCCTTGCATTATTCACATGTGAGTGGTGATCCACTTCCTTTGTCTTTACTACGCATCCAAGGCAGGCTCCCACTCCGCACGCCATGTGCTCTTCAAGAGAAATATATGCAGGAATATTTTTCTCCTCTGCATATTTTTTAATCGCTCTGAGCATAGGCATCGGACCGCATGCACATATTGCATCTGTGCTCAGCTTTTCAGCCTCTATCGCATTCATTACATTGCCCTTTGTTCCGACGCTTCCGTCCTCACTGGCAATATATACCTTGCCGTACCTTTCTAGGTCATCTCTTAAAAAGGTTTTATCATCGCGATATCCGACTACGATTATGATCTCGGATTTTTCATCCTCTGAAAGGCTTTCATTTTGAATATACAGCTCTCTTGCAAGTTCAAGCATCGGAGGAATACCTATTCCGCCTCCCATAAGCATAACTTTTTTCCCCTTTAAGAGAGAAAGGTCATATCCGTTTCCGAGGATTCCAAGCACATCAAGAATATCTCCGTCTTTGCATCCGGAAAACTCTGCCGTTCCCTTTCCGGCTACTCTGTATACAAGCCTGAGTGCACTCTTTTCTTTGTCGACTTCACAGATACTTATAGGTCTGGGGAGCAGGGTACTCTTATCATTGGGATATACCCCTATAAACTGTCCCGCAGCCGCATCCTTTGCTATTTTGGTTTCCAGCCACATATCATATATGCCCGGTGCGAGGCATATCTGTGATAATACTTTTGCACATGTTTTCTTCTTCATTGTGTTTCTCCGTTATTTATGCATACGCATGATTTAGCATATTGCAAATTGTTTATTCTGCTTTATAGCAAATCTTTCCCTTGCAGACCGTATATAAAACTTTACCTGTCATCTCTTCATCTATAAAAGGTGAATTGCAGGCCTTTGATGCAATATCTTCTTTTCTGTAAACATATTTTTCGCTTAAATCAAAAATAACTATGTCCGCAGGTCCACCTTTTTTTAGATAGCCGGCATCAAGCTTATAAAGCTTCGCGGGGTTTGTACTCATAACCGCCATCAAATCTATCAGCTTCATCTTCCCGGTATTTAAAAGATTCATTACGGAAAGTGAAAGCGATGTCTCAAGTCCGATTATTCCGCTGGGTGCTTTTGTTATCTCTCTTGATTTTTCCTCTGCGGTGTGAGGCGCATGGTCGGTTGCTATCATATCGATGGTACCGTCCGCGAGACCTTCTGCTATAGCAAGTCTATCCGCCTCCTCCCTAAGAGGAGGATTCATCTTTGCCAATGTGCCGTGCTTTATAGCCGCTTCCTCGGTGAGAGAGAAATGATGAGGAGTTGCCTCCGCGTGAACCTTTAATCCTGCTGCCTTTGCCTGTCTTACGAGTTCTACGCCTTCTTTTGTTGAAATATGCTGAATATCTATAATGGCTCCGGTCTTTTTCGCAAGTTCAATATCTCTCGAAATCATGTTGATCTCGGCATCTCTGGGAGATCCGCCTATTCCGAAATATTCACTGGCTTTTCCTCTGTTTATTCCGTTATTTGATATGACAGAAGGATCTTCCTCATGAAAGCTAAGGGGCATATCAAGCTCCTTACTCTTTTTCATGGCTTCTAAGACAATCTCCTCTCTCACAAGAGGAATACCGTCATCGGTAAATCCTACCGCTCCCGCCTTTGCAAGAGCTTCAAAATCCGTCACTTTCTCGCCCTTCATTCCATAGGTTACATTGGCGCAGGCATATACATTTATATCAGTCTCGGCACCTTTATCAAGCACATATTTTAGTGTTTCTACGCTGTCAATGGTAGGCTTTGTGTTAGCCATCATAACTACACTTGTAAAACCACCCTTTGCAGAAGCCTTGGCGCCTGTGTAAATGTCTTCCTTATCTGTAAATCCCGGGTCCCTGAAATGTACGTGTACGTCCACAAATCCCGGAGCAACAATTTTTCCTTCTGCATCTATAATGCTGACTTTTTCATCGCCGTTTATATTAATTTCTCCGGATTTATTTAAGTATTTTTCCGCATCTTCTTTACTTATGTCTTCAGCAATATCCACTATCTTATCGCCTATAATAAGTATATCTTTTTTCCCGTCAAACCCGCTTGCCGGGTCTACCACTCTTCCGTTTTTTATTAGTATCATTTTTCCATCCCATAAAAATGCCCGTAAATCTTACGGTAGGTTAATAGCTCTTTTCAGCACATTGTACCATAAATATTTACGGGCGTGTATTTATATATTTAATTTATAGGTTCATTTAGTTGCAGTTTTTCATTTCTTTCCTTTTCAAGCTGCAACATGAATTCCTTTGCATCATCCGGAATATCATCGATATTGTCTCCTCCTACATCTACGTTAAGAGGGGGCTTCTTGAAGAGAATATCATACATAACGGGAATGATAAACAATGTCATAAGGGTTGCATAGAGCAATCCTCCTGCTATTACGAGCGCCATTGCTTTACCCATCTGGCTTCCCATATCATCGCCAAAGATAAGACTGGCCTCAGCCAAAATAGTAGTGAGGGCTGTCATAAGTATAGGCCTCATACGGGTTTTCCCTGTAGCAATAAGCGCATCACGCCTCTCCATTCCACCGATACGAAGCTGGTTAGCATAGTCAACATAAACGATACCGTTGTTTACGACCGTTCCGGTAAGGACTATGAATCCCATTAATGCCATCATAGAGATGTTCTCTCCGGTTGCCCAAAGTGATATAAATCCACCGGTATACGCAAGCGGTAAAGTAAAGAGCACTATGAAAGGTGATAACAGGCTCTGGAACTGTGCAACCATTACAAAGTATATAAATGCAATACCCATAAGGAATATCGGCATCATATCCTTGACCATCTTCATAGTTGCTTCAGATTCTCCGCCCATATCAATAGTATAACCGTCGGGTACTTCATATTTATCAAGAATAGGCTGTAAGTCTCTTGCCAGCAAGGTTCCGTTTTCGCCTTCTCTTACTCCGGCCGTAACGGTTATATATCTGGTCTGGTTCTCTCGCGATATTGCACTGTAACCATCCTCAAAAGATAGAGTTGCGTAATCGGATAACGGCCTGGTCTCCTGGGCCTGACCTGCAGCACTCATGCCTGAAGACATGCCTGCCATTCCGGAACTCATTCCCGTCATACCGGTGCTCATTCCTGTCATACCGCCTGCCATTCCAAAACCTGAAGAACTCTGCTTCTCAGATTCTTTGGATGATTCATCCGATTCTTCTTCAGACTCTTCTGACTCCTCGCCTTCCTCTGTATCCTCATCTGTTTCGGAAATTGTAACAGGTATCTTTATATCAAGAAGATTTTCCATTGTTACGGGATCGAGCTCATCTACTATGTCGACATTCATATCTACGCCGTCAACAGTTACTGTGATGGCATTTTTGGTAGTAGCCATAGCCTCTGAAACAGACTGATAGATCTGGGCTACGGTAACTCCGTCTCTGATAGCTTTATCCTTATCAACCACAAGATGAAGAACCTGGTCGGCATCCTCCTGTCCGTTGGATACATCTACGTAACCGTCAACCTGTGATACCATTTCCATGACATCTTCACTGATGTTTTTTAATGTCTCAAGGTCCTGACCGTATATCGAAATGGACAATCCACTGCCTAAAATAGCGCCCATCTCACCAAGTCCGCTGGAGAGACTGATATTTATACCAAGTTCGTCGGCTATTTCGGTTATTGAATCGGTTATTTCTTTAACCTCAGCAGCACCTGCCTTTTCATTTTCGGTCGTAACCATCAGTGAGAAGGAACCGTATGAGCCTTCGGTTCCGCCAAATCCCATAAGAGCCTCATCACCACCTGCCATGGCACCTACGGAATCTATTCCTTCAACTTCTACCGTTCTGTAGATAAGCTCATCCATAAGGTCATAGGCTTCCGATCTGGTGATTTCTTCTTCGTCAAAAGTAATATTACCCTGAATCTGATTGCTGGTCATTTCGGGAATCATTACGATACCCATCCTAAATACCTGCCATACGGATATTCCCAAAAGAAGAATGGCAATTCCTAGGGGTACCACCTTTACCTTTAAGCAAAAAGCAAGTACTTTTCCATATGCATCCTGAATCTTGTCAAAGATCTTGTGCTCCTTTGGCTTTGTATTTTTAAGCATTGTTGAGCTTGCCGCAGGAACTACGGTCATAGCCACAAGCAGTGACGCAAGCAAACAATAGATAATTGTAAGGGCCATGGGAAGCATAAGCGATCTAACCATACCGGTGGTATAAACCATAGGGAAAAATACGCATACACTGGTAAGTGTTGAAGCCACCACCGCACCGGCTACCTGATTAGTACCCTGTACAGCGGCACGCGGCGCATTTATACCTCGCCCTCGCAATCTGTATATGTTTTCTATGATAACTATCGAGTTATCCACCAGCATACCTATACCAAGTGCCATACCGGACAGGGACATCATATTTAATGATATTCCAGAGAAGTACATGGCTACCAGTGATAAAAGTACACTCAAAGGAATACTTATCGCAACTACTATAGTAGGCATTACATCCTTTAGGAAGAACGCAAGAATTATTACCGCAAGCGCAGCGCCCAAGATCATGCTCTGCATTACGCTCTTTATAATAATCTCGATATAGTCACCCTGGTCAACCATTATAAGGATATCCAGACCTTCATATCTTTCTTCCAGTTCGTCTATTTCAGCCCTTAATGTCCGGCTTACCTCATTGGTACCGGTGGTACTTGCCTTAAATATCGAAAGAATAACCGCACTCTCATTGTTAAGTCTTGCAAATGTAACATCAGAGTTATCAATAACCGTAATATCGGCAACGGAATCCAGAGTGATATCTCCTATTCCGTCAATGCTGGTAAGAAGCATATTTCCCAGTTCTTCCACCGACTCATAGTTATTTCCTATTTTAAGAAGCCAGGAATTGTCATCCTTATCATCGATATATCCTGCGGGCATCTCAAAATTTTGTGCATATATAAGAGTTGAAATGGTTGAAAGCGAAAGGAGCTGGCCTGCGTTTGCACTGTCAAGCGCCGTCTGCTTTTGCTTTTCAAACTGCTCAGCGGCATCATTGTAGCTGTCCCACCCGCTCTCTATCTGTTCCTTTGCGGAATCCATCTGGGCTTTACCGGCATCAAGCTGAGCCTGGGCGGTTTCAAGCGCACTCTGACCTGTTGTAATCTGAGCCTGTGCTGCCGCAAAGCCTGCTGCCGCCTGCATTTTAGCAGTCTCTATATCTGTGTATGATACTCCGAGTTTTTTAAGCTCTTCCTCATACTTTGAAATAATTCCCTTTGTAACCTCAATCTCAACTTCCAATGCTGTAAGTTCATCCTTATAGCTGTTTACAGTCTGACTAGCGGTCTTAAGCTGTGGAAGGGCTGCCTCTGTCTGGCTAACGGTTGTCTCCATTGCCGTCTTGGTCGCTGTAAGCGCAACGCTTGCAGCCGCAACAGCCTGTCCTAAATTCTGAATTGCAGTGGCATCTGTAGGGTCTGCCGTATATGCTGCAATCGCAGCATTTAGCGATGTTGCGACCGTTGAAAGATCTGTTATGGTACCCGCAAGGGTTGACACCGATGTAGCAAGAAACTGCAGATTTGACATAGCGGGAATGGTTGCATTACTTGCACTTCCCACTGCTTCATCATATACACCGTTCGGTGCAATGGTATCTGCCAATGTAATAAGTCCGCCAAGTGAAGTAATGGTTGCATTCGCGGTATTTATTCCGTTCTCCATAGTTTGTATGGTAGAATCAAGATTATCCGTCGTGACATTATAGGTTGCCAAAAGAGTGTTAACCTGCGCGATAGCGGCAGTCAAAACTTCTTTCTGGGCCTGTTGCGAAACAAGCTGCGTCTGGTGCGCCGACAACTGGTCAAGTGCAAGGGAGGCTTGCGCAAGCTGATTGTATGTGGCGGCTTGCTGCTGTTCAAGTTCTTCTTTTCCCTTTTCCAGCTCTGCCTTACCTTTGTCTATATCGGCCTGGCCGCTGGCCATTTCATTTCTTCCCTTATCAAGTTCGGCCTGGCTGTCTTCAAGCTGTTGTTTTGCGTCATCAAGCTGCTTTTGAGCATCATCTAATGCTTCCTGCGCTTTAGCAAGGATTTTTTCATTTAGAGCATCAACTTTTTTCTGATTTAACTGAACCTGTATCGTTTTATCGATAAGGCCTGTAGGTGAAACACTTGCAACACCTTCCTGTCTTTCTATTTCGGGAACAAGCGTATCCTCAACAAATCTTGAGAGCTGCTCCATATCTTTTCCTTCATAGCTGATAGCCACATACATTGATGCAAGCATATCCATGCTTAGTTCAAGGACATTTGGAGTACCGACTTCTTCCGGGAAAACAGCCCGCACCGTATTAAGTGCAGACGTAACCTTTACAAGAACGCTGTCCATATTTGTATCGTCTTCGAATTCAAGCTGAACCATACTATAGTTTTCATAACTGTAACTGGTGACATTTTTTACACCGGTTATGGTTCCGAGCGAACTTTCAAGAGGCTGCGAAACAACAGACTCCACCTTTTCCGGGCTTGCACCGGGATATGTAGTTAAAACAAGTAAATACGGGAGATTTACCTCAGGCAGCAGATCCAGCTGCATTTTCGTGATACTGACCACGCCGAGGATCAGCACGGCCAGTACCGCTATCAGAATTGTGTATGGTTTCTTTACACTGAATTTAGACATTTCCTTCACCAAGTTATAAAATAAAGTAATTTAGCGCGTTACTGTAACAATATAATCCAGGTGAGGAAATTTTGGAATAATAGTCCTCTAAAGTTTTTATAAACTTTTTCTAAATATGGATGAAGCAAGAATCTGTTTTCTTACTTCTTCCCCTATAACATTTGTCTTTAACCCTTCAATTTCTTCAGGCTTTAATACTCCGGTCACATCAAAATATACCGAACTTCTCTTTTTGGGAAAGTTATCCTTTATCACAGCAGTACCGTGACAGGCCATTATAACGATGGGTACTTTGGCATTCTGCGCTATCTTAAACATGGAATTGTGGAAGGGAAGAAGCGGCTCCTCTGAAGTATTCCTCGTCCCCTCAGGGTAAACTCCTATGGAAACCTCGTCATTTTTAAGAAGCTCCACCGCATTGTTAACGGTTTCCATAGCCTTTGCGGGGTGTTTTCTGTCTATCGACATAAAACAACATTTTCTTATAATTCTGCCAAAAATAGGGATATGCATATTTTCTTCCTTGGAAAGAAATGCAATATCATATCGTTTAAGCACATACCAGGATAAAATCGGGTCAAACTTTGACCTATGATTTTGAATGAGCAAAAACCTGCTGCCCTTGGGGATTTTTTCAAGTCCCGTCGCATGTATATCTATTCTCATAATGCGAACCGCAAGCCATGTCGCAATATTTAAAAGGATTCTATAATACCTGCTGTGTTTCAAGTAAATCTTTTTGGGATTAACAAAAAGTGAGCTTATTGCAAGCACCAGAATATATGTGATCATTATTTAAATCAGTCCTCCGCATAAACCAGTGCGCACTTAACCGCACGCTTCCAGCCTTTTATAAGTTCGGCTCTTACTTCCTTTTCCATGGCAGGCTCGAAAGTCTTTCCAAGCTGCCAGTTTTTCCTGATTTCTTCTTTATCCTTGTAGTAGCCTACAGCAAGTCCCGCTAGATATGCCGCTCCGAGAGCGGTTGTCTCGACACTTGCGGGTCTGTCTACGTATGTATCGATTATATCAGATTGAAATTGCATTAAAAAGTCGTTGGCGCTGGCTCCGCCGTCAACCTTAAGTCTCTTTAAAGATATTCCGCAATCAGCCTCCATTGCCCTTAATACATCCGCAGTCTGATATGCGATGGACTCCAGCATAGCTCTTACAAAATGCTCCTTTTCACATCCTCTTGTAAGGCCTACTATCATACCTCTTGCATGTTGCTGCCAATAAGGCGCGCCCATTCCGACAAAGGCGGGAACTATATACACTCCACCCGTATCGGGGACCGCCACCGCATACTCCATTGATGCCGCAGCGCTCTTTAACATTCTCATGCTGTCTCTTAACCATTGGATGCCGGCTCCTGCTACAAACACGCTTCCTTCAAGAGCATATTCAACGTCATCGGAATCCGAAGCCGCTATAGTGGTAAGAAGTCCGCTGGTAGAATATATGGCGTCGTGTCCGGTATTCATAAGCATAAAGCAGCCGGTACCGTATGTGTTTTTCACATCGCCCTTGTCAAAGCAGCACTGTCCGAAGAGAGCCGCCTGCTGATCTCCCGCCGCGCCTGCTATTGGGATCTCTCCTCCGAGAACGCTTGTCTCTGTGTGTCCATATAGGCAACTTGAAGGCTTTACTTCCGGCAAAATACATTCGGGGATATTAAATCTCTTCATAATGTCCTTGTCCCAGCAAAGCTTGTGAATATCAAAAAGCATCGTTCTGGATGCGTTTGTATAATCCGTAACGTGAACCGCGCCCTTAGTGAGGTTCCAGATAAGCCAGGTATCTACCGTTCCAAAAAGAAGTTCTCCCTTTTCGGCTTTTTTCCTTGCGCCTTTTACGTTATCCAGTATCCAGGCAATCTTTGATGCACTGAAATACGCATCGGGAATAAGACCTGTTTTTGCTCTTATCTTGTTATCAAATCCGTCCTTTTTAAGGTCATCGATCATATCCGACGTACGACGGCACTGCCATACGATTGCGTTATACACAGGCTGACCCGTATGTTTATCCCATATGATGGTTGTCTCTCTCTGATTTGTGATACCGATAGCGGCAATCTCACTTGCATCTATTCCCAGATTCGCCATGCATTCTGTTGCTACCGAAAGTTGAGAAGACCAGATTTCCATAGGATTATGCTCTACCCAGCCGGGCTTTGGATAAATCTGGGTAAACTCTTTTTGTGACATAGTGCAGATATTTCCCTGCTTATCAAACAAAATACAACGGGAGCTTGTAGTTCCCTGGTCCAGTGTCATGATATACTTCTTAGTCATTCTAATACCCCTTCATAGATCATATACATAATTTCTTTTATAACGTAACGCCTCATCTATCTCACATTGCTGGTAGCCACAACGTCCACTCCGCAGTCACAGACATTTTTTATGACAACATCCCCAATGCGGACAGGTGCCTTGAGATTTACGCTTTTTAAAGCATCAAGGCATTCAAATATTTTCCCCTTTGGAATATCTGCAGCAGTCTTTACGGAAACCACAGGATTCTCTCCCCCCGTAACTTTCACAAGTGCTGTTACGATTCTTTTGGGATCGGTGAGTTCATTTGTAACATACTCTGCCCCTCTCGGACAGGTATTTCCGGTTATACTTACTATCTTTCCATCCTCAAGAGTTGCAACCACATTGCATCCCAAAGGGCATATTATACATGTGAATTCTTTTGTTTCCATATCATACCCCTTTATTGTCTAGTCCGTCTTTACTCGAATAGTTATCTCTTTTAAATCATCTATTCCCGAAAGA
>JAIKXH010000072.1 GCA_024684215.1 Lachnospiraceae bacterium | reverse complement strand
GCGCTGGGAGCGATATATGCGGCCCACTTTATGGAGACCGACTGGATACCTGCTTCCACGCCCCTGTTTTTGGCAGTGGCAATAGCAATACAAAACTTCCCGGAAGCGCTTTTTGTATCTCTTCCGGTATGTGATAGGGGTACGGGAAAAGGTAAAGCTTTCTTTATGGGAGTGGTTTCCGGGATCCCGGTTCCCATTGCGGCCATATTTGTTCTGATCATAGTCGTTCTCTTCCCTGTAACCTTGCCCTATATCATGGCAATGGCAGGAGGCGCCATGGTATATACCACGGTAGAGGAACTTCCTTTGATGGTCGGCGGTAAGGACAATGACAGCGGAGCATTTGCTTTTGTGATAGGATTTGCGGTGATAATGCTCATGATATTTGCGAAATAACCATATAAAGCCAAGGGTTATACCTTGGTTTTTTTATTTGATCATTATAATAAATCATGCATATATACTGTCGGTATTGGTCACTATCTCGCTACTTAAGGAACTGAATTATGAACGACATCAAATGGGATTGTATATAAAACCCAAAAGATATCCGGAAAAAGATTCACCCTTCCGTTCATATGAAGAGGATGAAGAAGATGAGGAATGATCGAGAGGCACGGAAAAAGAGAAATTGATGCTTGACAAACGTTGTTAGCGTATGCTAACTTGAATGAAACCCCCTAATCCGGGGCGGGTTCCCCGAAATAAATTCGGGGGCAGAGAAAGGAGATTAATGTATGAATAAAAAGGTGGTTGAATTGTTAAATGCTCAGGTAAATAAGGAGTTCTTCTCTGCTTATCTTTATCTGGGGATATCCAAGTTTTTTACAAAACAGGATCTTCCGGGGTTTGCTTCATGGTATAAAGTTCAGGCCGAGGAAGAACAGGAACATGCAATGAAATTCTATGAGTATCTTTTGGATCAGGATGAGGATGTTACTCTTGAGGCCATTGCAGAAGTTAAGATAAATCTGAAGGATGCTCTTGATGCGGCGAAGGAAGCTGATAAGCATGAGCATTATATCACGGATGAGATCGTTAAGATCATGGATGCGGCTGTTGAGGCAAAGGATTACAGAACTCAGCTTTTACTTGACTGGTTTATCAAAGAACAGGAAGAGGAGGAGAAAAATTCCAAGGAGATGATCGCAAAGATCGAGATGCTTGGAAATGACAAAAAGAACCTCTATCTTTTAGATAAGGAATTGGGTGGTCGTAAAGCGGATTGATCTATACGTAAATATTATTCGGATTGCAGCAAAAATCTTGAAGCCCCTCAAAGCAGGGGCGGACTCTCCCGAAACAAGTTCGGGGGCAGTGAAAGGAGGGAAATATGAAATTTGTATATGCATCAAGAAACGGACATGTTGAAGGTATTGTTAACAGGCTTGACCTTCAGGAGGCTATGAAGATCAAGGACGGCAGCGAAAAGATCGATGGAGATTTTGTTTTATTTACATATACCGACGGGCAGGGTATCATTCCCAAGATCGTTGAAAACTTTCTTGCGGAGAATAAAGGTATCAAAGCAGTAGTGGGAAGCGGCAATGTTGAAAGACATCCCGATACTTTTAATTTCGCGGCCGACAAGATCGCCGAGCAGTTTAATGTTCCTGTACTTGCCAAAGTCAATATGGATGGAACAGAGGCGGAATTAAAGGATATCAAGGCGAAGATAGAAGCCATGCAGTAATATATAAGAGCAGAGCCAAAATAGCGGACAGAGAAAGAGTTACAGCCTCCTTATCGTATAAAACGGTAAGGAGGTGATTTTTATGCATAACGTAGATCGATATCTAACATAAGTCCTTTAGTACCGTTACATGAGTTATGATCCGTTTTTAAAAAAACCGAAAATTCGGATAAAAACGATTTATTTATAAGTAAATCAGAATACTTTATTAAATATATATTATTTGAAATAAATAAAGATATGTATTACACTTTATTGCGTTGAAAGCGTAACGCTATATTACATAAAATCGTTGAAGAGAATCACTATATCGGATGAACAAGTATTGCTTAATGTTTTGCTAAAGAACCATAAGAACGCGGAAAGTGGTGTTGGGTTT
>JAIKXH010000131.1 GCA_024684215.1 Lachnospiraceae bacterium | reverse complement strand
GGTAATTGTACCTTGGGATTTTTAATCTCCGATAAATACTTTTCAGCTATTTTTACCCTTATATCATTGCACTCATCAAGATGCTTTAATCCTACCGACAAAACCGCTGCCTGCACTTCATCAAGTCTGCTGTTTACACCGACGCTCTCGTTGTGATACTTAACCTTACTTCCGTAATTTCTAAGCATCCTTACTTTCTGAGCCAGTTCACCATCATTTGTGCATACAGCGCCTGCATCTCCGAGTGCCCCCAAAGGCTTTGTAGGATAAAAAGAAAAGCAAGAGATCGTACTGTCAGTTCCGGCGTATTTTCCGTCCCACTTGCTTCCGTGACACTGAGCACAGTCTTCAATTACATACAAACCGTGCTTCTTTGCAATGGTATTGATTTTTGTCATATCACATGCCTGACCGTACAAATGAACGGGAAGGATAGCCTTTGTTTTTTCGGTAACAGCCTCCTCTATTTTGTCTGCATCCATCAAAAGAGTATCAGGCCTAGAATCAACGTATACAGGCTTTGCGCCGTTTTCAGTGATTCCAAGGACCGATGCGATATATGTTCCTGCAGGAACTATAACTTCATCCCCGGAGCCTATTCCAAGAGCTCTTACAGCAAGGATAAGCGCATCCGTACCGGAATTTAATCCTACGCAATTTTTAACTCCAAGATATGAAGCAAATTCTTTTTCAAATCTTTCAAGCTCGGGTCCTAAAATGTACCATCCCGAACGAAATGCTCTGAGTGCAGCCTCCTCATATTCGTCCTTAAATAAGTTGTAGTTTTGTAATAGTGAAGTGTATTCTATCATACCTCTCAATTCCCCTTTAATGTATTTCTTATGCCAAATTCTTATTCACAAAAGAACTCATAATCAAAATGATTATGAGTTCTTTTTATATTATAACGGTAGAAACAGTTATTACAGGCTATTTCTTATCGTCCATAAACTGAGCATCTACAAAGCCTGAATTACTCTGTACTTTATAATAGTTTAATGCGGCTTTTGAGTTAACTCTGCCTTCTTTTACCTCATTTCTCTTCTTTCCGAAAAATACTTTCATGAGGTTTTTGTTTCTTTCTTCCTGAGCGCTTATAGCAGTACTCTTTTCAGTAATCTCTCTGATAAGGTTCTGCATACGCTTTATCTGTTCCGAATACTTTTCTTTATTATCCTTTAATTCTTCAGATACCCTATCGTAAACAGTCTCAAAGCCCTCGTCAAGCTTATCAAGTTCTTCAATAAGCTCCCCCTTCTTTTCTATAAAGGGATCAAGTTCGCTTAAATCCATATTGTCGGAAACCAAAGCTCCCTGCTTATCACATAAAGCTTTTATTTCATCAAGGACTCTATTCTTTTTTATCAATGATTCTTCAAGTAAATCTAAATAATTATGATCCATTTACACACCCAATCATATTAAAGCATTGTACTTGCAACGCCGTTCTTTTTCATTACTTCCTTCCAATTATCTCTTACAGAACGCATATGAATAAGAATCTCTTCCAAAATTTCACGATTTTTTTTTATATTTGCTTCCAATAGTCTTTGGGAAATATAAGAATAAATATTCTCAAAATCCTGCGCTACCGGATACTTCATATCAAGCGTCTGGCGAAGATAATCAATAATCTTCTGCGCCTTTATTATATTTGTATTGGCCTTTTCTATATCTTTATGCTCGCAAGCGTCTTTACCTATATTGCAAAACTTAATGCATCCCTCGTAGAGCATAAGTGTAAGTTCTGCAGGCGAAGCCGTAAGAACCTTGCTGTTTTTATACTGTTCATAAGCATTGGGAATTGGCATGCCAATAACCTCCTAAGCGATATATTTTAAAACATAGCGCCGGCTTAAGTTCCGACGCTATTAATCTATTTAATTGCCTCCCCCGAACATTCCGGATAAAGCATTTGTCTTTGACTGAAGCGAAGCCATTGCCTTTTCCATTGCTGCATACTGCTTATACAGTCTGTCTTCGTATGCGTTGACCTTTTCCTCCATCTCCGCAATCTTAGTCGTATAAGAAGTATAATCGCTCTTCATCTTCTTATCTTCAAAGAATGATCCGTATGAACGTTGTCCGTCAATCGAAGATGAAAGCTTATTCATCTTTGTATACAATTCATTTGACATTTGAGTAAAGAATGAAACAACCGATTCAGGATCATTCTTTATCATATTCAAAAGCTTATCTGAATTGTCGGATGTACTGTCATCATCGGAGTCTCCGTCTATATGGAGAGCGTGCCTTTCATTTTCGGGAGCATTAAAGTATCCAAGCGTTCCTATTCCAAAATTCGCAAGATACAACGTCTTATCGCCAAGCCTGTATCCGGCAGATGATGACGAAGTAAGAGCAGTTATTATCGAACTTAAACTGGTTATATAGAGCCACTTCTAATTATCTTATCGACAACTAATAAAAAAAGTTTAGTCTAAAAAACACTTTTTTTCAGAAAACAATTTCTTTAAGTGCTTTTACCAGTTTTTGATTGTCTTCATCGGTTATATTTCCAATATGACCAACTCTGAAAACTGACTCTCCGATTTCACCGCCATTAGGACAAATCCATATTCCATACTGTTTCTTAAGGTTCTCAATAAGCTCTTTTGCTTGATTTCCTTTTGTTCTAAGAGCAGTCACGCAATTAGACCTTGCTTCAGTAACATATTCCAGCGGTAAATCCTTTATTCCTTCCCTAAACGTTGCTGCCACGTGTGCGATTCGTTCATGCTCAGCCTTGCTGCCTCCGTTATCCTCAAGCATACAAAGTCTGGTATTTAACTGTAGTAGAATACTAACAGCAGGAGTGAAAGGAGTTTGTCCTCTTTCGCCGTTTTTAAGGGCTTCTTTCAAACTTAGATAAAGGCAGACTTCATCATTGTTATTTAACTCCTGTTTGTTCGTCAATCACATCGTTAATCGCTTTCTGCTCCCTTGCATTTAAATAGCTCTTATTAAGCTTTGACTTGGAATACTTTAAGTAACTGTCTTTAGTTTCATCAACAAGAAGCGCAGTGAAAAATCTCTCCCAGCTAAAATATCTTTCGCTCTCAATAAAATCTTGAGGATGATCTAAAATATCCTTTATCTCCGATGCTTCAACTAACCCGGATTTCAAAATCAGCCACTCAAACGACTCCGGTAAAAATACATGACATTTTTTACCTTTCTAAGCGACAACGCCCTTTCAAGTTCAGGCCCAAAAGCAGCACCGTCAGCGACAACGAGAATTATACTATCTGTGCATTCTCTGATAGCCGAGTAAATATTTGATTTTCCGTTTGCAGAGATACATTTCATCCCTTCTTTTTGACAAAGAGCAGAAAAGAATTCGTAACCGGAATTAGAATCCTCTACTATCACCGTCTCCGGCTTCACACTGAGCATTTCAGGATTATATAATGGATAAAACTCACTATATATACGGTCATAAACCTGGTATCGTTGTTTTCTCGTGACATTCTTAATGCCGTATATCTCCCTGATACTGTATGGCAGATTATATAATGGCTCCCTTGTCACGATAACATAATAATTGTCCGAATCTCTTAATGCTTCCGCAAACTCCGGACTAGAAATGAACTCAAAGCCCTCATCCATAAAAACTATGCTATTACGAATCAGTTTAATCTCGTTTTCCCATCTGATTCCGGTTAAAACCGTGCATTTTCTATCACATGAAATACTTACACCGCTGCCATTCCCATTGAGTTCGTATTGACGCACCATCTCAACCAAAGTCGACTTACCGGTAGCGCTGTCGCCTCTTAAAATGGTGATATTCCGTGTGACGGTAAACTTAAACTGAACTATACTGTTTTGAACAACAATATCAAACTTTCCTTTCATTTTTATGCATAGTCCCCCGCTATCATAACAAGTTCTTTCATAGAATGAACCACCCGACCGTTGTTCAATATCAGGATTTCAAACTCCCCATCCCCAAAATCCATAATGTGCCTGAGATTTATAGTACGATCCTCTTTTTTGCTCATCCTCAAAAACCACTTTGCGCAGTTATCGCCGCACGTAGATGCATTAAACACCATATCCGGTTTAAAGTACGTAAGGATAAGCGTTTTAACCCCTCCGGATAACTGCAAAGGAGATATCATTCCCAAAGCCTTGCTTTTTATAAGATAATCCCCTATAACCTCGGATTTATCTACATCTTTTATCATCCTGCATACGAACGGATCATCCAACCATGTTTTCTGAAACGTGTTTGAAAAATAAGAAGCAGTATTAAAAATAGAATCCGGCATCTGCCCAAAATAAACCCTTAACATAAAGTACTACGCCTGTAGTTTAAATAATTGTTATATGAGCTGGCTTTGCCCTTTAAAAAAAATTAAGGGCAAACAATTACGCATTGTTGCCCTTTCAGTATATTACAGTTTCATTTTTTTGTAAAACTCACTATTTGCTATAAAAAATCTATTAATTATTCGTACGCACTATCCGATATTCTATATGAGGTATACTATCTTGCACACAAAAGGTAAAAGGTATGGTTATTCAGCATAATCTTTGTGCATTGAACGCAGCCAGACAATTCGGGCTGATTAATGCTACAAAATCAAAGACAACTGAAAAACTTGCATCCGGATACCGCATAAATCGCGCCGCAGATGATGCTGCAGGACTGGCGATTTCAGAGAAAATGCGGAGACAGATCAGAGGACTGACCCAGGCATCGCGCAATGCCCAGGATGGTATTTCTATGCTCCAAACCGCAGAAGGTGCAATTAACGAAGTCCACGATATGCTTCATAGGATGAACGAGCTGTGTGTTCAAGCCTCAAACGGAACTTTAATGTCAGAGGACAGAGAGTACATTCAATATGAGATATCTGAGTTAATTGACGAAATAGACAGAATAGGCAATACCAGTACATTTAACGAAATAAAGCTCCTTAAAGGCCTCCCGCCTAATGCAGTCGCGGCAGTTGCCCCCGATATCACAGGAATAGGCGGATCCATTACAAGCGCAACGGGAAACTCTCCTGCTTACTATGACATTGCTCCCCTCGAATCCGGCGATATAGTTGGAATCGGAAATTCTAAAGGAACCTACACCTATTACCGTGTTAATGGTGTTCCCGAAGAGGACGGAGTGTATGATGGAAAATCTGCAGCAACAGCCTACAACGCAAATGCTGCCACCGTATATTCAAGAATTGCTAAAGCCATTCTTAATGCAAATTCCGGTGACCCTGATGTAGAGCAGGTAGCAACAAACTATACTACAACAGGCGAAAATGCCGGAAGATTCAGTATCGAATTCTACGGTCCTTTGCACGTAAAGCTTCAGGTAGGATGCGAAGCTGAAGATGAAATGGATGTTGTCATTGATGAAGTCAACGCCGGTTCCCTCGGAGTAAGGGATATAGATGTAAGAACTCAGGAAGGCGCCGTTTCCGGAATAGAGCAGGTAAAACGAGGCATCGAGACTCTTTCGGGGCAGCGAGCAAAACTGGGTGCCATGCAAAATCGCCTCGAGCATAAGATCAAGAACCTTGACAATGTCATTGAAAACACAACAACCGCTGAGTCAAGGATAAGGGACGGCGATATTGCCTCGCTGATGGTATCTTTTAGCAACAGTAATATTTTAGCCCAGGCGGGAAATGCTATTCTGTCCCAGGCAAATAAACAAAATGATGGCATCTTAAGCCTACTGACATAAAAAGAGGATAAGCCGATAAAAAAGCCTATCCTCTTTCTTTATTCTTAAATTCAATTAAACAAGTTTAGTTAAGGCTAACCCTCTTTATCTAGAATCCTATAACACAGGTTTCTCCGTCAAAAGAATACAATCCGCTTTCCATAGCGTTCGTCTGGCTTTCCGTCAGAGTTGCCATTCTGTATGAAATATGGAGAGTTATATTTTCACCGTCAGCCGATTTTTCATAGATATCGGTCCAATCTCCATTTTCTCCGCAAGCTCCTCTTACAGCAAAGCCTGCAGAAAACCAGCTTGCATCTGCCTTTTCAACGAGATTACCGCCTATTTCATCGAAATTTGATTCATCACCCGGAAGATAAAGAACAAATTCCGCATGACCGTTTTCATCAATAGAAACTTCTTTATCTTTGTGATAAACAGGAGTATCTCCACTCAAAGTTACAGGTATTAATGAAAAACCGACAGCAGGCTTCTCATCTGCAGCAACCTCATTTATATTTTTATAATCCATATCCCATCCATAGGGATTTTCTACTTGAATAGATACATACATCAAAATAGGCACCGAGCTCTTGTTTTTTGCTATTGCAGGAGCAGAAGTGTCGGTGTAAAGGATTTCTCCGTCTCCCTTGAAATACAGGCTGGAACCGTCATACTTTTCCTTCTCAACACCGTACTCGTAAAGAAGTCCGAGCGGATCCAACGTGTAGTCAAACATTCCTTCAGGAATAACAGGAAGCACCATAGAGACAACGTCTGCAGCTCTAACGGGAAGTATAAGCTCCTCGTCAGAAGGCGTTGATGAAACACCGATTGCCTCACCGGAAACTGACTGCTGAACAGGTGCATGAGTAGGAACCAAATCTGTAATCATGTCTCCGTATACTGCTGTAGTATAAGGCGCGTTTGTTGGAACAACATCAGTTAAAAGAGTATTTCCTTCTTCCGCTGCAACCTCTGAAGGCTCTGCTTTTGCCGCTTCTATGGCTTCGGCTTCATCTGTTTCTGCAGGGACATCGGTGCTTATATTCGCATCTATAACTTCAGTATTTTCATCCGATGCAGCGTCTGATGTTTCTTCGCTTTCTGTGGCATCTTCCGCCGTTTCTTTCGAAGCTTCGGTATCCTCATCAGTTCCGGTCTCAGACTCTGCCGCAGGTTCTGAAGTTGTTTCTACTACTACCGCTGCTTCAGAACTTCCGGAAATATCTGTTCCGCCAAAAACGGTCTCTTCAGGCTGATTTGACGCTCCGTCTCCGGCTGCATCTGTCGCAAATATTGCACTGCTTTCCCCTAAAACAGAAACAAGCAGCACAGCCGCTACCAGTATGTACTTTAACTTACCAAGTTTCTTAACTATACTTTCGATCATAACCTGCTGCTCCTTTCTACCCCTTGGGTTTATTGGAACAATGGATCCTCGTACTTAAAGATCTATATCTAATCGACAATCCATCTTTTCTTATATTCTTCTACTCCTATTGTAATAAAAGCCATCGACAAAATCAATGATAGAGCGAAAAATGCCACCATGTAAATCACGCGATACTCTCTTAGCGGGTTAGCAAGGAAAACAAGTAATACAAAGGCTATTCCAAAGCTTTCCCAATGGTTAGAGTATTCACTTCGTCTCTTTGTAGCTCCAAGCAAAAATTCCGTGCAGCTTATAAATATTCCGATTACGGAATATAATATCAAAATCTTTCCTGCCCATATAAGAGAAGAAAGCCTCTGCTCCTTGATACTGCTGCCAACTACAGCAATCAATCCAAGGTATGCGGACCATACCACCTGCTCTGTCAAAATAGTAAAGGTCGTGAATCTTGCTTTATTCCTGCAGTAATCATCTCTCGAGGAAAGCCTGCCCAAAAGAAAACTCGCCATTCCGGTTCGTTCTTCGGAAACCGGATCATCCGCCGCTTCCATTCCGTGAAACCCCATATTGAAGAAGTTTATCACTCCCGCAACAGCAAATAAATAAACTGAAAAATCACTTCGTTTGTCAAATACTCCAAATCCAAAAATAGTTTTGACAGCCTGAGGCATAGAGACAATGTACTTTCTGATATTTAGGAAGATGGAAGGTGATAATTTGTATATCAGGAGAACAAGAATAGGGATTATCAGGAGAATTGCGCTCCTCACAATAATCGTTGTCCTCTTTCTTTCCCATTCCCTTTTAAACAGCCTGTTCATTTCAGTCTTCCTTCGGACATTGTCCAAAGCGTACCTCCAAAATCTTTTAATGCCGATTCCCCTGCGGTCGTAATAATTATTGTTTTCCCGCCGTAGACAGAGGCCTCAATAATCCTTTCCCACTTTTTTAAGCTTTCTTCGTTTAAAAAATTATCGGGCTCATCTAATAAAATCAAATCCGCTCCGGATGAAAATGCGGGAATCAACTGAAGCGATTTATTACTACTTTCATCAAGTTCCTTAATCTTTAATCTCACATCTATACCAAAACGCTTTATCAGCGAAGCTTCTATTTCAGGAGAGTAAAAAGGCGCCCGCTCTTTGTTCCAGGATAGGAATTCAGAAACCGTCATCCTTTTTTCAATAAGCAGGTTATCAGGTACCGGAAAAACTCTTTCTGTATCTTCAAAACTCATATCCCTCAGTTCTTTTCCAAAAAGAGAAATACTTCCCTCGTAGTTAGGAATCAAGCCGCATATTACATCAAGAAGAGTTGTCTTTCCTGAATCGTCCCGACCTTTTATAATGACAAGCTCGCCTTTTCCTATCGTAGCATCTATTCCATCAAGTATCTGTTTATTGTTCGCTTTTAAAGAGACATTATTCAGATTTAGCATCTGCTGCCTCCCCAATATATAAAGTAATACCGGTTTTTACATTTCCGGTTTCATTTCCATTATCATCAAGAATCCTATACGTAACCGTCGCATCATATACGCCATCGGCTAGTTTCTTATCCAGCTTTACGCCCCTTACCTTATCCCCCACCTTTAAATCCTTTGACCTATAAAGAATTTCGTCCGGCGACTCGTTAAGTGCCACTGTAAAACGTACTCTACACTTGTTATATCGGCTGTTTTCCACATACGCATTAGATGCGTATGTATTATCTTCTGTATTAAAATACCAATTTGTATTTAAAACAGCCTCATAGTCCGTTACATTAATTGCGCTCTCGGATTTGACTTCACTCGTTGCGAGAGCATCAACATTCAAAGGCGTTACTATCTTTACGCTATCACCAGAGGCCTTTTTTGAGGATACTCCAAGAACAATTACAACCGCAATTAAAGTGACAGCAAATATAGTCACTATGGCAAAGACAAATCCAAAAACAATCCGCTCTCTTTCAAGAAGATCGGACCTTAAATTTCTGTTTGAAATTTTTGCCTTTACCTTTGCTTTTGACATATTTCTGCTCATTAAAAAATATTTATAATTTCCAAAAAACCGTTCCTAAGGGAAATCTTAGGAACGGTTTTGATTGGATTCTAATTATTTGTCTCAGTTCATGATTACTTAGCAATCTGAGGAGTGAAGGTGAACTTAAATGATACAGTTACCTTATCGTTAGCAGTCCAAGGATCAGCTGCGCCTTCTGCGGTAACAGGGTTAGCATTAACATCGCCTCTGACAATGAACTGACACTCAGTAGCGGTAGTTTCCTTTGCGGGAAGTGTGTAGATAGCTGCCTTCTCAGCGCCCTTTGCATCGCCGGTAGGATTTGTAGCTACAATAGTGGTAAACTTCTTTGCAGCATTAACATCCTCACCAATTGCCATGTAGATGTATGCACTCTTTACCTTAGCTGCTACTGCAGTCTTAGCTACAACAGTAACTCCTGAAGTAGGAGTAGCCTTAAAGTCCTCAATATTAACTGATACAGGTACATTACTATCGCTGGTAATCTTCTTAACCACTGATACAACCTGATCGTTGCCATCAAGTCCTGTTTCTGTATCTTTATATGCTAACTGGAAAGGATTAATAACAACTGCCGCAGCTGTAGGTACTGTAACTTTAACTACAGGAAGATTTGTTGAGCTCTGAACTGAAAGAGAAGCTCCGGCTGCAGCTGTTGCAGCAGCACCTTCCTGGTTACCAACAACAGTGTCGGCAAATGCGGAAATAGACATTCCCATTGCCATTGTCAACGCTAAAACAACTGATAAAATTTTTTTCTTCATACTAGTTTCCTCCTTGAAAATGTACGATTGTTAAATCTCAATATTAATATGTTAATAATTTACATTAAGATTTAGTCCGATGTTTACCTGTGCATGAATCGTTGCATGATCATCTTCCACCTGATTGTAGACTATGGTTCCAACATAGGTTCCGGGTTCAAATTTTTTACTCGAGGTAAATGACTCAATTCTTGATCCTAATGGAATCAGCCCCGACCTATAGATTTCTTCCTGAGTCTCATCATTGTAGATGACCACAAACATGTCATACTTGTTATTGATTGCATTTGCTATGTAGCAAGTAAAATCCGTGCCGTTAGAACTGGAAGCTTCAGTCTGCATTTCGAGGGCCATGGTGCCTTCTTCTGCTTCTGCGAGCATCTCGTCATATAGTTTCTGTAGAGTTACCGGGTCGGTTGCAACCGCGCTAGTTTCGTACTCTAAAACCATGCCGGTGTTTCCGGAATTTTCGGACACTTGCTGTACATTAGTCTCATTGTTCTTTTTTAGCAAAAAAACAACAAGAACAGCAATAACTGCTATCAATAAAACTACGACAATTGCGAGGATTATCCACAGGCGTTTGTTTTTATTTGTTTCCTTGTCCAAGGTGAATATCCTCCTTGATTCGCCTCCCTGGATGGAAAAATATATCTTCATCTATCCGTTTCGGATCCAGTAAAACCGATAGCGATGATACACCACCATAGGGTCAAATCTTTATTTAC
>JAIKXH010000126.1 GCA_024684215.1 Lachnospiraceae bacterium | reverse complement strand
AATCTCCTTGAAAATAACGAGATCTATCGCGAGGTCTATGAATCACAGACCGGCGGAGCGAGAGACTTCGATGAAACGGAGGTGGGCTAAATGGCAGGACCGGGAAATCGTGGTGCTATGGGAAAACCAAGGCCTAAGCTTGAAAATCCGGGAAGAATCTTTAAGCGCATTATGGGCTATGTATTCGGACCATATAAGTTTCATGTTATTTTAGTACTTGTTTGTATAGTTGTGAGCGTACTTGCAAGCTTGCAGGGAACACTCTTTATGAAAAATCTCATTGACGACTATATAGAGCCTATGCTGCTTAATCCGGGAAATCCCGATTTTAACCCTTTGCTTAGGGCTATCATAAGAGTAGCAATATTCTATATAATCGGTGCGATTGCGGGATTCATACAAAACATTTTGATGATCTATGTTACTCAGGGAACTATGCGCAATATGCGTAATGAGCTCTTTGAGAAGATGGAAAAACTCCCCATCGGTTATTTCGACAGTCATTCGCATGGCGACATAATGTCGACTTATACCAACGATATCGATACCATGAGGCAGATGATAAGCCAGTCATTACCTCAGATGATTAACTCGGCATTTACCGTTGTAACTACATTTATAAGTATGATTGTTTTGTCAATTCCTCTTACCGTAGTTACTCTTATAATGGTATTTGTTATGATGATGGCTACCAAATTTGCAGCCACAAGGAGCAGTAAAAACTTTGTGGATCAGCAAAAAAAGCTCGGTGCGGTTAACGGTTACATCGAAGAGATGATGAACGGGCAAAAGGTCGTTAAGGTATTTTGCCATGAAGAAGAAGGCAAAGCTCAGTTTAAGGAGCTTAACGATTCGCTTTATGAGAGTGCTGATAAAGCAAACGCATACGTAAATGTACTCGGACCTATAAACGCACAGCTCGGAAATGTCAGCTATGTGGTTTGTGCTATAGTAGGCGGATGTCTTGCGATATTTGTGCCTGAGACAAGCTTTTTCGCATTTTCAACCGGCGGCCTTGTAAGTTTCCTTACTCTTAATAAGAACTTCTCAATGCCGATAAACCAGATATCTCAGCAGTTTAACTCCATCGTTATGGCACTTGCGGGAGCTGACAGAATCTTTAAGATGATGGATGAAAAGCCCGAGACCGACGAAGGCTATGTAATGCTTGTTAACGCAAAAGAGGAAAACGGTAAGCTTACGGAATGTGAGGAGCGTACCGGAAAGTGGGCATGGAAGCACACTCATCAGGCGGATGGCAGTGTGGATTATAAGCCTTTGTGCGGTGATGTGGTATTTGACGGGGTTGATTTCGGATATGTACCTGAAAAGATGGTACTTCACGATATCAAGCTACATGCACTTCCGGGACAAAAGATTGCCTTTGTAGGTTCTACCGGTGCCGGAAAGACAACCATTACAAACCTTATAAACCGTTTCTATGATATTCAGGACGGTAAGATCAGGTATGACGGAATCAATGTCAATAAGATAAAGAAGGCAGACCTTAGAAGGTCTCTCGGAATAGTTTTGCAGGATACACATTTGTTTACCGGAACTATTGCAGAGAATATAAGATTCGGAAAGCTTGATGCAACCGATGAAGAGGTAAAGGCAGCAGCTAAACTGGCCAATGCTCATAGCTTTATTAAGAAGCTTCCGGATGGATATGATACTGTGCTTAGCGGTGATGGTGCAAATTTGAGTCAGGGACAGCGTCAGCTCCTTGCCATCGCAAGAGCCGCTATAGCTGATCCTCCTGTACTAATCCTTGACGAGGCTACCAGCTCTATCGATACCCGTACCGAGCGAATCGTTCAGGAAGGTATGGACAGACTTATGGGCGGCAGAACCACATTCGTTATAGCCCATAGGCTTTCAACCGTTAAGAATTCGGATTGTATCTGTGTCCTCGAACAGGGCCGCATCATAGAGCGCGGAACTCACGATGAACTTATAGATGCAAAGGGCAGATATTACACTCTTTATACCGGAAATAAGATTGCAGAATAATACATAAATAAAAAAGAATTACGCACTCATACTTGCTATGCATCTTGAGTGCGTGTTTTTCTATTTATAGTTTTAATGATGCTTATCTATGACTAAAGAAGCAGATTGATGAATGATTTTAGACAGGTCCGTTTATGAATAAAACTACTTATGCCCCAAAAGCCGTCATATTTGACTTGGACGGTACAATAATTGATACTGAAAAGTTCTACCGAAAGGTTTGGCCCAAGGCACTTAAACATTTCGGATATGATATGACTGACGCACAGGTATTGGAACTCAGAAGCCTGGGCAGGCCTTTTGCACCTAAAAAACTTAAAGAATGGTTTGGTGAAGATTTTGACTATGATAAAGTCAGGTCATACAGAAAAGAGCTTTTTGAAGAGTGCGTTAAAGAAGAGGGAATTGTAATAAAGCCCGGAGTAAAAAAGCTTTTGGAATATTTAAAAGAAAAAGGAATTATAATTGCCATTGCCACTGCAACCGATATTCCAAGGGCTACGAGATATCTTGACGCTGTGGGAATTACAGGACTTTTTGATAAGATTTGCAGCGCGGCGGATGTACCGGAAGGAAAGCCTGCACCGTATGTTTATCTTGAAGCTTGTAAACAGCTCGGGCTTGAGCCGGCTGAATGCTTTGCGGTCGAGGATGCGCCCAACGGTATAATATCCGCAGCAAAGGCGGGATGCAAAGTGATATTCGTACCGGACCAGACAGAAAGCGAGCCGGAGGCTGAAAAACTAATCTATGCCAAGGCAAAAACAGCGGATGAGATAATCGGGCTTTTATGTTAGTGAAAAAAAGTGTCTGACTTTTATGCCGGTTACGAATAAGCATATTATTTAATGGTAATGAAATTGGTGTGTGACACCGGTATGTCGGGAGATGTATTATAAGAATGAATCTTAACGAAACATTTATGAAGGCCATAAAGGCTGTAAATATGATGTCGGGAAGCTCTACGGATGAGGAGTCTATAAAAAAGCATCGTGCTTCGGTGGAAAAGGTAAGTAAGCTGGTAACTCCGAAGGAAGATGTTGATATTGAACGCTTTAAAGTAGGAGAAATAGATTGTGAGGCTATAAGGCTTAAGGAAGGCTTTAATCCTCATTACGTTATTCTGTACGCCCATGGCGGAGGATATCTGAGCGGCGGCCTTGATTATGCGAGGATACTGGCAGTAAAGATGACTGCGGCAACAGGATTTCCAACGATTACTTTTGATTACAAACTGGCGCCGGAGAATACTTATCCTGCCGCATTAGAGGATATAGAGGCGGTATGGAGTCAAATGACCGGCGGTATGGTTTTGCCGGGACATGTAATCCTTGCGGGAGATTCCGCGGGAGGAAATCTTGTGCTTTGCCATACGCAAAAGCTTATTAAAGAGGGAAGAGATTTACCGGGAAAATTGGTACTTTTCAGCCCCTGGGCGGATATGACCGGAGAGGCACGCTCTTACGAAACAAATGGGGACATTGATCCCGTGCTCTCAAAGGAATTTGTACTCGATGCCGCAAGGACATATGCGGGAGAAGGGGCAGATTTAAGCAATCCGAGGTTCAGCCCTCTGTTCGGAGATTTTGAAGGGTTTCCGAGCACATTTATAATGACCGGAAAAAATGAAATATTAATAGATGACAGTATAAGGCTTTGTGATAGAATAAATGAGGCGGGCGGAAAAGCCGTGCTGGATATAGAAGAAAGAGGGTGGCATGTGTATCAGCAGTCGCCTGTACGAATAGCTTCAAATGCGATAAAAAGACTATCTGCGCATATTGCGGAAGAAATAAACGGAGACCAAAGAATCAATGAGCAGTAGTAATTGGTATAAACTTGATAATGTCGCTAAGGTGTTTCTTGCGACGATGAATAAGAGAGATACCAGGACCTTGAGGGTGAGCTGTACCTTAAAAGAGGAGATAGACCCTGCCCTTTTGCAGGAGGCAGTTTTATCTGCTATTCAAGACAGGCCGCAGGTTCAGGTCCGTATAAGAAGAGGAATATTCTGGCATTACCTCGAAGACACGGATATTTTACCGGTAGTGACCGAGGAGCATGACAGGGTATGTCCGCTTTTGTATGTTCATGCCCGGGCTATGCTTCACTATCAGGTTACTTATTTCGGAAACAGGATAAACCTTGATATATGTCATGCCATATGCGACGGGACCGGTGCTCTTGAGTTTTTAAATATAATAGTGCTTGATTATTTGCGGCTGCGCTATCCGGGAGATTTTGCGGATATAGCCATCCATTCGGGAGCCACTGCCGACGATTTAAGCCAGGACAGTTACAGGCAGTTTTTCGAAAATATGGATATTTCCTTGTCCGGAAGACAGCCTAAGCAGGTTTCGTATCACCCGGGAGTATTAAAGCTTCCATACAATCAATTACAATTTTTTGAGATACATATGCCTCTTGATGAAATCAAAAAAAGAGCAAAGGAAATGGGAGTATCTTTAACAAGCTACCTTGGAGCTTTGTGGATGATAGCAATCTATGATGAAATCCCTCCGAGAAAGAGAAAACTTCCCATTACCATCTCTCTTCCGGTTAACCTTAGAAACTATTATCCCTCCCACACGGCGAGAAATTTCTTTAATAATATAAATGTATCGCATTTGTTTAAGGGAGATATATCGGTAGAGGAACTTGCAAAGGAGTTTGATGAATCCTTTAAAAGCAAGCTTGATCCCGAAAGCATAAAAAAACAGATGGACAGTTTTGAAACGATGGAGTTTTTCGCACCTGTACGTGCGGTTCCGCTTATAATCAAGCAGCCTGTCGTAAGATATTTTTCGTGGAAGTCCGACAGCAAGGCATCCATGGTGTTTTCGAATCTCGGAATAATGTCACCTCCCGGGGATATGGGAAAAATGATAGAGAATTATTCCGGATTTTGCAGTGCCAATAAGCTGTTTTCTACTATGTTTTCATATAACGGAGACCTTACTCTCGGTGTGTCGTCGCCTTATGCCAATACCGGAGTAATAAAGAATTTTGTCAGAGGACTTTCCGGTTCGGGTGTTCCTATCAAAGTATATGCTACGGAGGTGATTCGCTGATGAGAAAATGTCCTTATTGTAAAATTGAAGTTGGCGGAGACCTTTCAAAATGTCCCATATGTCAGAGCAAACTGATGGGCGAGCCGGAGAAGGCATATTTTCCGAAGCCCATAACACAGCAAAGAAGATCCGATTTTTACAAGATCCAATCCTTTGTTGTATGGGTTATAGCAATCGTCGGATTGTCTGCGGAGTATTTACTGCACATAAAGATTCCGGCATTTCCGAAGGTACAGTGGAGTTTACTTCTTATCATGTGGCTCGCAGCCTTTGAGTTTTTGGTTATGAGACAGTTTAAGCCGGGAACCGGACACGCGAGAAAAGTCACATCCATGGTATTTGTAATACTTATACTGCTTCTTGTGACTACACATTTCCTGAATTTTGAGATATTCAATATGACTTTGTTTGAAATCACCTCCGAGTGGGTTGTGCCGTTAGCTATTATCGGAAGTATTATCACAAACTTTGTTTTTGCAATGATAGATAAAAACGGAAACACAATGTCATACCTTCTTACAAATCTTTTGGTGGGAGTAATACCGTACATAATTCTTTATTCTATGGGCAAGGGAACTCCCATAGCGTGGATAGCGTGCGTGGTTTTGAGTATCATATTTTTTATCGGAGCAATTACATTTAAAGGAAGAACAGTGCTTGCGGAAGTACAAAGAAGGTTTAATCTCTAATTGATTTTTTATATACAGAGTGCTAAAATTTTAACGAAGTCCTATCTCGGTGAGAGAGGACCCCACTTCTTTAAGTTATGAAAGGAAAAATAAAAAATGAGCAGACCGTTTGAAGAACTTGTAGAGAAAGTTAAAAATTTTGAGATGAAGAAGGTATCCGTTGCGGTAGCACAGGATTCAGCAGTTATCGAAGCTGTACGTGCGGCAAAGGATCGTAAGATTGCAGACGCTATTCTTGTCGGAGATGAGGACAAGATAAAGGCAGTTGCAAAGGACATTAACATTGACATTTCCGATTTCAAAATTATTGATGTTAAAGATGACATTCAGGCTTCTCTTACCGCTGTAAAGCTTGTTCGCGACGGCGAGGCTGATATGTATATGAAGGGCCTTATCCAGACCAAGGATTTCTTAAAGAGCGTACTTGATAAGGAAGTAGGACTCAGAACCGGTAAGCCCCTTTCACATGTTTGCGTATTCGACGTAAAGGGATATGACAGACTCATGTTCCTTACAGACGTTGCATTTATGACTTATCCCACACTTGAGGATAAGGTTGCAATCATCAACAACACTCTTGAGATCACTTCAGCATGCGGAATCGATAACCCCAAGGTTGCTCCTCTTGCAGCAGTAGAGGTCGTTAACCCCAAGATGCCTTGCACCGTTGAGGCAGCAGAGCTTACCAGAATGAACAAAGAGGGAGAGATCAAAGGATGTATCGTTGACGGACCTCTTTCACTTGACCTTGCTATAGAGCCCGAAGCTGCAAAGCATAAGGGAGCTACAGACCGTGCTATCCAGGGTGATGCAGATGTACTTCTTTTCCCTGATATTCATGCAGGAAACCTTGTATATAAGGCAATGGTTCACATGGCTGATGAGATTAACGGAAACATCATTACCGGTACCAAGGCTCCCGTTATCCTTACTTCCAGATCCGATTCATTCGAAGTAAAGGTTAACTCACTTGCACTCGGAGCACTTGTTGCAGAATATAAAAAGAACAACCAGTAATATTATAAATAACCGCCGGTTATTCCGACGACAAATTGGAGGGTAAAAAATGGCTATTACAAGCTTGATCATCAATCCCGGTTCAACTTCTACCAAGATTGGTGTATACGAAGATGAGACACTTCTTTTTGACGAGACACTTCGTCATTCGACCGAAGAGATTGCACAGTATGCAACCATCATCGACCAGAAGGATTTCAGAAAAGACATTATCGTAAATTTCCTTAAGGAAAAGAATTTTGATATGAAAAAGCTCGGCATGGTAGTAGGACGCGGCGGACTTTTGAGACCTATCCCCGGCGGAACCTATACCGTAACCGACAAGCTTCTTGCAGACCTAAAAGTAGGTGTTCAGGGACAGCATGCGTCAAACCTCGGCGGAATCCTCGCAAGAGAAATCGGAGATGAACTCGGAATTCCTTCATTCATCGTAGACCCCGTTGTAGTAGATGAGCTCGAGCCCGTTGCAAGAATCTCCGGCGTACCTGAGATCGAGCGTAAATCCATCGACCATCCCCTCAATCAGAAGGCTATGGCCAGAAGATATGCAAAATCAATCGGCAAGAAGTATGAAGATATCGACGTAATCGTTGTACATATGGGCGGAGGTACTTCCACCGGCGTACATAAGCACGGCAAGATGGTAGATGTATTTGCGGCACTTAACGGCGACGGTGCATTCTCACCCGAGAGAGCAAACGGCGTACCCGCACTTTCACTCGTTGAGATGTGCTTCTCCGGAAAGTACAGCGAAGCTGAGATGAAGAAAAAGATTGTCGGAAACGGCGGATTCAACGCATATCTCGGAACCAACGATATGAGAGAGGTAACCGCAAGAGTTGAGGCCGGCGACGAGAAGGCTAAGCTTGTAAGAGATGCATTTATTTATCAGATTTGCAAGAATATCGGCGCTTGCGCTACCGTCCTTCAGGGTAAGGTAGACCAGATCATTCTTACAGGCGGTATCGCCTACGGCAAGACCGTTACCGAAGATATCGCAAAGAGCGTTGACTGGATTGCTCCCGTAACAGTATATGCCGGTGAGGACGAGCTCCTTGCACTAGCACAGGGCGGACTGCGCGTACTTAACGGCGAAGAGAAGGCGAAAGAGTACTAAATCGAAATTTTAATTAGGTGTAATGCAAAAAATTAAGGCTGAGAATCCATTAATCATTGTATTATCCTTGTTTTTCCATTTTTTAGTAAACAAGTACACATTAGTTTAGTTTGTTGCTACATTTGGTTGCATAAACACAACTTATAGTTGCAATTCACTACAATTTGTATTAGTATAGATTCGATATAGGTTGTATTACGGTGAATGTTATGCCAAATAAAAAGAAAAAATGGTTGCTACTGTTTGTAGTGTTTGTTTTGATATTTGGAGTATGCGCATTTATATTTGTACGCTCTCAAGTGATAAAACACAAGGCAGAAGCCCAATATAAAGAAGTAATTGAAGAAGTTAATGACATCAAAGATACGGAAGCGATATCCGAGAAGCAAGAGCAATCAGAGGAAGATGGAACTGCAAATATGTCATTAAAGGATATGCTTGAAGTATCGGAACCTGATCCTCTCGAAGGGATAGAGATTCCGGAGAAGGATATCAATTGGGACGATTTATGTAGTACGAATCCTGATATTTATGCTTGGATATATATACCTGATACAAAGGTTGATTATCCTATATTGCAGCACGAAAGCGACGATTCATTTTACTTAAATCATAACCTGGACCTTTCAAAAGGCAATCCGGGTTGTTTGTATACAGAAAAAACATATAACAGCAAGGACTTTACAGACAAGAACACAGTTGTATACGGACACAATATGAAGGATGGTTCTATGTTTGGAACTTTGCATAGATTCGATGATTCCGAATTCGCGCAAAGCGACAAGTATATTTATGTCTACCATGAAAATGAGGTTCTGGTATATAAGGTTTTTGGTGCTTATGAGTTTCCTTCTAAGCATATTCTTTGGAGTTATGACTTTACCAATGAATATGTGTTTGAAGACTATATCAAAGAGATTTACTCTCTGGAGGAAAACAGCAAGCGATATGTATGCCTGAGACACGATGTTGATGTGAATAAGGATGATAAGGTTATTACTTTGTCGACCTGCACATTGGATAGCAGTAATGACTATAGATATATAGTAAGCGGAGTACTCCTGGGCATCAAACAGGTTGAATAGAAATGCTTGAAAAGAAAGAAACAGTTGAAAAAAAGAAAATTGGACTGGGATTCATTATATTTGCTTTACTATTGATTCTTATAGTTGCCCTTGTGGGTGTCGTGTTTTTTTTAAGAGAATCAGGAAAAAAGACGTTGGCACATACGGTTACATTGACTTCTGAACCGATTGCAATTGATATAGCTGAAACAACTGAGGAACTAAAAGACAACCAAATAATATACAATGATGCAGTTTACCAGCTTAACGAGGATATTGTAACTATTCTTGTTATGGGAATAGATAAAGAGTCAGTATATGAAATCGGCGGACAAAGCTGGGAGTATATGGAAGGAAGCAATACGAACGGAGGACAGGCAGATGCGCTTTTCCTGGTGGTATTAAATCCTCATTCAAAAAAAGTCGATGTTGTTGCTATTAACAGGAACTCCATGGCCATTATAGATGTATTTGACAAGAATGGAAGATATAAGGGCGTGCAGCTCCATCAAATAGCTCTTCAGCACGGATTCGGAGACGGAAAAGAACAAAGTTGTGAGCGCCAGGTAAAAGCAGTATCAAGGATGTTTTACAACATACCTATTAATGCATACGCCGCAATTAGTATGGATGCTATCCCGGACATGAACGATGCTATCGGAGGAGTAACTTTGATTGCCCCTGATGAGATAGTTTATCCTGAGTATAACATGGATATACATCCCGGAGATGAAGTTACCCTTAAGGGAGAGCAGGCATATTGGTTCTTAAGACTTCGCTATGAAGATGAAGCGGGATCAAGTGACGTCCGTTTAGCCAGACAGAAACTTTACCTTTCGAAATTCCTTGCAACAGCAAAGGAAGAATCAAAGGCTGATATAAGAGTAGCGGTAAATCTCTACAACACCTTAAGTAAGTACATGGTTACGAGCATAGGCGTTGACAGTTTTACATATATTGTGACGGAAATCGTTAATTATGATTTTGACCCCGACAATATTATTACACTTCAGGGTCAGACTGTTATGGGGGAGAAATACGAAGAGTTTAAGTACGATTATGAAGCTTTACAGGAACTTATCATAAAGCTTTATTATGAGCCACTGACTTAGGTATTACTCGAAGTAACCACATACTTCGTCTAATATATGCGGCATAACCGCATGACCACATGAGATTAGGAAAGGAGGAGTTTAAACAATGAAAAAGAAAGTATTAGCAATTGTTGCAGCTGCAGCTGTATTCGCTATGAGCGTAGTACCTGCATTTGCAGCAGAGAGTAAGGTTACTTCTGATGTAGAGACACAGAAGGCTGACACTTACTTTGAGAAAGTATCATCTACTGTTAATGTAGAGACTGAAGGATTCACAGCTACCGCTGTAACCGAGGCTGTACAGGAAAAGATTGTAGATGCAGCAGTTCAGGAAGTACTTCACGATGTAGCAAAGGCAGCTGAGAAACTTGGAGATGCTACTCTTAAGGCAGCAGCTACCGATTCCAACAAGAAGGTTGTTGTTGAAGTTTTCCCTGCAGTAGAAGTTACCGGAACAGCAGCATCAGATGGAAAGTTCCATTTCACAATTAATGCTACCGGAATTAAGGCTGGTGATACTGTAGGTGCTATCCACCTTAAGGGCGATGGTTCTGAGGAACTTCTTGCAGCAACTGCTAGCAAGGATAATGAAGTAGACGTAGTTAGTGATTCATGCTCACCTTTCGCAGTTGTACGTGTAAAGGTTTCTGATGTATCAACAACAACTACCACCACCACCACCACTACCACTACTACTACACCTGATACAACTACTACCACCCCTGTTTCACCTAAGACCGGAGAGGCAGTACCTTATGTACTCTTTGTTGCAGCAGTAGCTCTTGGAGCAGCATTCGTTTGCGGAAAGAAGTATTTCGCAAGATAAAATATACTTCAAATCAAATAATAAGATCTTATTAGTTCCGAATATCATGTGGTTGATAAAGGATTACAGTAGTATGGCGGAGGTCATATCCGCCATATGTACTGTTTTTTGATTATGAGAATATGAAAAAAATACTCTTTGTTACAACAATCAGTGGTTTTCTTCCTCAATTTGAACTAAATGATGTAAAGCTTGTTCAAAAGTTGGGATATGAAGTTCACTATGCATCAAATTTTAATATCCCTATTTATGCTTTTGACAGAAAAGACTTAATGGACAAGGGGATTATTCTACATCATATTGAAATTAGAAAAAGCCCTTTTAAGTTCATTAACAATTTATCAGCCATCAGGCAATTGGTGAGGATTATTGACAAAGAGCATATAAATTTGATTCATTGTCATAATCCGATGGGAGCAATGGCTGCCAGATTTGCTGCTCACATCAGCCAAACAAAACCTTATGTAATATACACTGCTCATGGATTCCATTTTTATAAGGGAGCGCCTCTTTTAAACTGGATGTTATACTATCCTGCCGAGAAAATTGCGGCTCATTGGAGTGATGTGATAGTAACAATCAATAAAGAGGATTACAGAAGAGCTAAAGATAAATTCAGATTAAAAAAAGACGGATATATCACGCAGATACACAGCGTTGGAATAGATAGAGAAAAATTTAAATCTCGCCCGGATTTAGGAGTGAAAAAGCGCAGGGAATTAAATATTCCGGAAGATGCTTTTCACATAGTAACTGCGGCCGAGCTAAATAAAAATAAAAACCAGACTACAGTGATAAATGCCATCGCGAAATGCAAATATGAGGATGTTTATTACAGTATATGTGGTAAAGGACCGGAAAAAGCGAACCTAAAAGCGCTTATCAAAGAAAAAAAACTTGCCAAGAGAGTTAGACTCCTCGGATACAGAACCGACATAGACGAAGTCCTCCAAACAGCTAACGTTTTTGCTTTCCCTTCTAAGAGAGAGGGACTTGGAGTTGCTGCTGTAGAAGCACTTTCAAGCGGAGTTCCCCTTATTGTCGCAGACAATCGAGGAACAAGGGAGTATTCGGTAAATAATTTCAACAGTATTGTTTGCAGTTGCGAAAATATAGATGACTTTAAAAATGCAATTGAAAAATTGCATGAAGATAAAGATTTTTTAAATAAACTTCGTTCTAATTGCAGAAATTCAGCTAAACCCTTTGGAACAGAAGAGACCATGAATATTATGCGTGAAGTTTATAAAGAAGCAGATAAAAAAATAAACGAGAGATTGACGGAGAGATAAATGGAGAAAGCAGTACCTGAGATATCTGTAATAATGGGTGTTTACAATCAATTTAATAAAGATATTCTTCAGGCGGCTGTTAATTCTATTCTGAATCAAAGTTTTAGTGATTTTGAATTCATTATCTATGATGACGGCTCATTCCCGGAAGCTGCAGATATCCTTAAAAATGTGGCAACGTCGGATCCGAGGATTAAGCTTATTGGAAAAGAAGTAAACCATGGTTTGGCTTTTTCATTGAATGCATGCATTAAGGTTGCTAAAGGAAAGTACATTGCCAGAATGGATGCCGATGATATTTCCTATCCCAACAGATTATATAGGCAGAAACAATTTTTAGAGAATCATCAGGATATATCATGGGTTGGTTGCAATATTGAACTGTTTGATGAAAACGGGGTATGGGGAGAAAGAAAAATGCCTGAGTATCCTTCTCCGAATGATTACCTTAAGTTTTCACCGTTTGCTCATCCGACAGTAATGTACAGGGCTTCGATATTCGATAAAAATGAAGGTTATGTTGACTCTGAGGAAATGCTTAGATGCGAGGACTATGAGATATTCATGAGACTTAAAAGCAGAGGGCTGAACGGAGCAAATATGCAGGAAGCGTTATTTGCTTACAGGGAGGATAATGATTCTTATAAAAAGAGATCCTTTAAATTCAGAGTTAACGAGGCAAAATGCAGATATAGAAACTTTAAGAAACTTGGAATTTTATTTCCAACCGGTTGGTTGTTTGTTTTAAGACCAATTATCGCATGCTTGATTCCGAGAAAAGTATTGGCACTGATCAAACATATTCAGAGTGCAAACAAAGCGGAATCATACGCAGAGGTGAATGTATATGAAAAGAAAAGTATTAGTTGCAGCAGGCCTGATACTGTCATTGTTAACCGTGGCAGGTTGCACGTCGGATAATAAAGAAATATCAGAAAAAAACGCTGATAACGGTTCATACTTATCAATTGCCGGGTTAAGTGATTATATACCGGCGTCTATGGAAGTAATTCAGGAAGAAGCGACACCACAGCAGGAAGCAACAGTTATAAGCGAAGTTGAAGCTAGTTTGGAAGAAGGCTCTGAAAAAGAGAATGAAACTGCTGTAGAGAAAAAAGAAGATAAGAAAACCGAAAAAAAAGAAGATAAAAAACAAAATTCAAACCAGAATGCGAATAATACAACAGCAGCTAAACCCGCTTCGACTCAAACGCCATCTAATACCGGTGCTACGAAGCCGGCTGCACAACAAACTGCGCAGCAACAACAGTCAACAGAGCAGAAGCCTGTAGAACAGCAGCAACAACAGTCAACAGAACAGAAGCCTGTAGAACAGCAGCAACAACAGTCAACAGAGCAGAAGCCTGCAGAACAGCAGCAACAACAGTCAACAGAGCAGAAGCCTGCGGAACAGCAACAGCCTACAGAGCAACAGCCTACAGAGCAACAGCCCACAGAGCAACAACCTGCGGAACAGCAACAGCCTACAGAGCAGCAGCCCACAGAGCAACAACCTGCGGAACAGCAACAACCTACAGAGCAGAAGCCTGCAGAACAGCAGCAGCCCGCAGAATCGGAGCAGCCCGCAGAGCAACAACCTGCGGAACAGCAACAGCCTGCAGAGCAGCAACCTGCAGAACAGCAGCAGCCCGCAGAGCAACAACCTGCGGAGCAGCAACAGCCTGAAGAGCAACAACCTGCGGAACAGCAACAGCCTGAAGAGCAGCAACCTGCAGAACAGGAACAACAACAGCCTGCAGAAGAGCAGCCCGCAGAAGAGCAGCCTGCAGAGCAGCTACCTGAACCATAAATCATAGCTTATGGAAACAAATAATCTTAATAGAATTAAAAGCTATATTAAGATACTCGACAAATACAGAAATTACATATCTACCATATCAAATACGATTGATGTCAATGAAGATATAAGTTTATATTTTCTAAGTTTTGTTCCGGTATTGATTTCTTTTGCATCATACGTTATTGAAGATGCAAAAAGACGAGGGATTGATAGACTCTATTTCTTAAGTAGAGATGGTTATCAGATGTATTTGATAGCCAAAAAAATAATTGAAATAAAGAGTTTAAAAATTGAATGCAGATATTTAAAGGTATCCAGGTACTCAATGAGAGTACCCGGATATCACTTTGATATAGACAAAGCAATCGAATCAATGTGTACTTCAGGCATAGATGTAACCCTGTTAAAGATATTAAAACGTGGGGCACTGTCTGAGGATGAATGCAATGAGGTCTTAAGAGAACTTTCTATTGATTGGGATATCAACAGAGTGCTCACATACCCTGAGGTGTGTGACCTAAAAGAAATCCTGAAAAATAGTGAAAAGTTACGAGAATACATATATAACCACTCAAAAAAGGCGTATGATTCCGCTTTTGGATATTTAAAACAGGAAGGACTCCTAAACGAAAATTACGCACTTGTGGACAGCGGATGGGTTGGAACTCTTCAGCTCTCCATAGAAGAAATGGTTCGATCAAAGGGTGACGACATTAAAGTAGAAGGTTATTACTTTGGAATGTATGATTACCCAAATCAGATTAAACACAATAGATTGCTTAAAAGTCGTTTTCATACTTTTTATTTTTCTCCTGTTAAAGGGATTAAGAGAAAAAGCAGATTTTCAAATTCTCTATTTGAATCGGTTGTAACCTCCATGGAAGGAATGACTGTTGGTTATAAGGAGGTTTGCGAAAGGTTCATTCCGGTAGAGGATGTTAGTAATAATTCAGATAAAACAATAATAGGAAGATGCATAGATGCTCTAAAAATCTTTTTGGATAGTTTGGGCGAAATCCCGCAATTTGATAAAGGAGATATAGAGAAAATATTGTATTTGCTCATGTCTTCACCGAGTGAATTTGAGTTAAAGGTATTTGGGAACATACCTTTTTCCGATGATTTAGTAGAGAAAGATAAACATTATGTGGCTGAGAACATGAGTCGGGAAATGATTAGGAACCAAAGAGTAATAAGAAGGTTTCTGATAATAAAAGGATTCATAAAAGCTCAGTTAAAAGAAAGCGCGTGGATAGAAGGAAGCGCGGTCAGAGCATATTTAGAAGATATATCGAACCCGGAGAGTAGTAAGCGAAATATTGAAAGGGAATTAAGACATATCAGGCTCTGTAAGGGTATTACACACTTACGGAAACAGATTAAAAACCTATAGTTCTTAAGGAAATACAAATGTCAGGTTTTAACCTCAAAGAAGGAAAAACAAAATTAATATCAAGCATATTGACATTGCTCTTTGCGGTGCTGATGACTTTTATTATCAGTGATGATGTTATTGCTACAGGTATAGGCAAAAAAATTCCGTTTGGAAACGATATCCCGGTAATGGGAATCATTAACGGTGAAAACGGTAAAGACTTATACGTAATTGATATAACGGAATATACGCCTAATGAGGGAGTATTCGACTATATGGTAGTTACCGGGGATTATCTCGGTACAGACTACACATTCTTAACAGATAAATCAAGAAATGTGAAGATCATCTATTGTTTAGATGAGAATAAATCACCGTATCTATATGCATATAATGAAGAATATAAGAACCTCTATCCGGTCGGTGTTTTTAACTTTGGAAACGGAGAGGTTTATATAACTTCACTTAAGGCATGTCTAAGTTTACCCGATGATATTTCTGAGGATGAAATCGGAAGCAATACTATTTTTTATTCGATTGATAAAAACGGAAACGGTGGTGTATATAGGTACTCTGCCGACGGTCAGCTTTTGAGCTGGGGAGAGATGCCGGTTAATGTTAATGAAAAAACAGCCGACAGTGTTCCGATTATAGGTATAGTAGCAGCTTTTGCAGCGGCGGTTGTTGTAATTGTACTTTTAGTGCTTTTAGTAAGAAATTTGGTTAAGGCTGCAAACAGTAATAAACATAAAACCGGAAAAAAGCGGATTAAGCAGATAGCGGCGAAAGACAGCCGTCCCGAAAGCAGAATCGGCAGGATAAGACAGTATATTTTCGTTATACGTGAGCTTACTGACAGGGAGATTAAAAGAAAGTATGTCGGAAGTAAGCTGGGAGTTATCTGGAGTATACTAAATCCCCTTTTGATGATGATTGTTATGAGCCTTATTTTCTCTTTTATGTTTAAGCGCTCTATAGAGAACTTTCCTCTTTACTATTTGGGAGGAAGTTTGATGTATTCACTGTTTAGTGAAATCACTACTAACACTATGTCGGCACTGGTTGATAATAAGGGGCTGCTTATCAGGACAAAATTACCTTTTCAGGTATTTATCCTGTCAAGAGCCTATACCGCCTTGGTAAATTATGCTTATTCACTTATACCGTTTGTATTTATACTTTTGGTATTTAGAGTTAAGCCATCAATAAGCATGATAATGATAATACCGGTCACTATTCTTACGATGTTAATGTCCATAGGAATCAGCTATATGCTTTCAACGGCATATGTATTTTTTGAGGACGTAAAGTATTTATATAATGGTGTATTTATGAGGATATTGATGTATTTATCGGCATTGTTTTATCCGGTAGATAGGTTGCCTCAAATGCTAAAGAAAATCATTGGATTTAATCCGTTATACGTGGCGATATATATCACCAGAGAGAGCGTTATATATGGCAGAGCTCCTTATTATACAGCATGGATAAAGCTTGCACTTGCAACTGTTATTTGTTTTTTCGGGGGACTTGCAATATTTAATCACAACAAAAATAAGATAATGCAGAGGATATAGAGATGAAGCGATTACTGAGAATCAGCGCGCCGGTCATATTAACCTGCATTATGCTGATGATATTTAATACGGAGGCCTATGCGGATATAGCAAATATTGATTATGGTTCCGCATGGT
>JAIKXH010000107.1 GCA_024684215.1 Lachnospiraceae bacterium | reverse complement strand
CCTCTTACAAATCCCCAGCCGTCAAGCCATATGAAATCCACATCATCTTCCGTATTTCTAAGCTGAAGCTGAATTCTATCGAGCCTTGCACGCACCATAAAACTCTCTGCCGGAACGGGTCCTTCCTTATCCAAAAGCTTTGAAAAACTGTCTGTATTTTTAGTGCAATCCTTCGTCGCGGGCAAATAATCCGAAGAATTATCGATAAGATTTGGATTGTAAAAAGGATCAAATCCCTTTGCCCAGGGATGCATACCATAGAGCTTGTCTTTTTCTGCAAGGAGCCTCTTGTACTTTTCTTCGTTGCCCTCGTCCATGCCCCTTGTAAGCGACTCATAGTGATAGAGCACGGCGCCGTTACACTGCACGCTCCTATAGCCATGTTCAAAAAGCTTAAAACAAAAATCTATATCGTTGTAAGCAACCTTTAAATCTTCGCTTAGGCCGCCCACTTCATCATACTTTTCTTTGGAAACAAGCAGACACGCTCCGGTTACAGAGAGCATGTTGTAGTTAAGCTTATTTCTGCCGAAATAATAGTTCTCGGAGTCATCGAGAGCCAGGATTTTATGGGAGGGTCCCACCGCCAGATTGGTTACTCCGGCGTGCTGGATTTTATTGGTGTTTGCGTATAAAAGCTTTGCTCCGACGGCACCTACTTCGGGGCGCCTTGCATAAGTAACCATCTTAGATAGCCACGAGGGATCAATCACCTCGGTATCGTCATTTAAAAGGAGTAAAAGCTCTCCGGTTGCCTTTTTAGCTCCCACATTATTCATGTAAGAAAAGTTAAAAGGCTTTGGATCGTAGACGTATTCGTAGTCGTACTGTGCGGCCATAGCCTCGTACTCTGCCTTTTTTGCCTCTTCGCTTCCGTTGTCCACGACGATTATCTCTATCATATCCATTGGATATTCAGTCTTTTCGCGCAGAGATGATACGCAAGTTTTAAGCACGTCCGGATGATCCTTTGTGGGGATTATCACGGAAACCTTGCATGCGCTACTTGCATCACGTTCATTGCAGCCCTTATCTGTGACTTTGTCATCAGTTTTGTCAAAAGCTTGATCTTCCGCTTTATCCCGGGCCTTTGAAGCAACTGCCATAGCATATTGACTCGCCGCCTTCTTGATGGCCTCCTCACAGTCCTCTGCCGCGGAGCCTACGATTCTATGGCTTAATATATGAGGTATGTGAAGCACGTTTTTGTAAAAATGAGCGTGGCTCAAGCCCTCGTTAAACTCTATTTCAGACTCTTTTTCAAGTACAACAATTCTTACTATCTCGGCAATTTGCTCAGATGACGGTGCATCGCTTTCGGAGTAATCCGGGCAAGCCTTCATCAGCTTATCCTTTCTTACAAGCACCATCTCTCCGAAATAATTAAACTGCTCCAAAAGCTCCGGAGAAAAATCAGGCTTAAAGAAGGGATTGCGCCTTGCTTCATTTTCTAAAACATCCTCGTCTCCGTAAATCACATAAGGAGCATACCCGCCTATAGTCTCAAGCCCTTCCCTGACAGCGACTTTCCAGCCTATCGCGGGCTCGGCTTTCTCCGAAATGATAAGTACGTACTCAAAGCCACCAAAAGTCACCCGGCTCTCATCATGGAAAAATTCCTTTAAATCCTTATCGGCACCTTCGCAGCCGGCGCCTTCTTTATCATATGCTTTAACCGCGCTTCCTACCCTGCTCTCCCAGGCGTCGGCCCTTAAAAAGTAGCCGTAAGGGTTCTCCCAATCCGCCAGCTCTCTTTCATAGTTTTCTACGCAGTCCGCAAAAAAAGAATTCGAAGTAACCTTCTCACCCTTGGATGAGAGGTCCCTTCGAAACATCTTTATATATATTCTCGCCGCTTTATCGCGGCCTTCTTTTAAAATATTTTTGATACCCAATCTCTTCTCCCGTAAATTAAAAGCCGCCAAGCTTTCTCTTTATCTTTGTAACAAGCCCGTTCTCGTTGCCTCCGGGCAAAGCTCCCGCTATGCTTTTCGAAATCGCGTTAATGTCGAATGTTACGTGCATTGCGGTATCAGCGCTATGCTTTATTCCCTTTAAGCTGACAGTGATATTAGGGTCTGATGTGCCAAATACAAACGCGCTCTCACCGGCTCTGATTCCGTTAGTTATAACTCTTGCGGGAGACAGTTCCAGTTTTTTATCACCGACGGTTATATCTCTCACGTTTACTATGCAGGGATAATCGCAAGGATCTAAGCGCACTGCATTTAGTCCGGCCTTTAAATCCACGACAAATCCATCGCCGTCTCTATCTGCAAAATACGAATCCTGCTCGGAAAATCCGTTTCCAAAATCATAATAAACCTGCAGCTTTCCGCTGTGAGCGATGCTTCCGCCCGCGCTCTGCGCCGCTTTTCCGGTTATGTCTATTACCTCATTTCCGATTGCTTCGCGTATCTCTCCTAACGACTTGTGACCGCCGGAAACATTCTTTTGGAAACCGGCCTCTTCTCTTTTAATCCTCTCGGCGTCCGTAGCGGAAAGCCCGATGATCTGCAAAAGCTCGGCATCCTCAATCACGCATCTTGCGCTACTTTCAAGCTCATAGCAATAAAGCGCTCTGTATGCCACATCTTTAGAAGGCTTCGCCTCCTTAATCACCCACTCATAATCGATGACGGTCCATTTGTCACCATCAACGATTATATTTGAAAATATGAGGTCCATATCGGTCACGACTACTGCATTCTTTCCCTCTGCGCCTAAAGCCTTATCATCCACGCCTTCGCCATGGGCCTCCATACCTGCACAGGGCTCTTTTACTTCCCCATATGAAATCCTCTCGTAAAACTCCTTAAACAGAGCCTTAAATCCGTCGTAATCCTTTGAGGCAAGCTTTTCGTCCAAAAGTTCTTCAAGCCTCTTACCCTCTACATAAGGGAAAGAAATCTCTTTGCCGTCCTCCGACAAAGTACAGGGGCATATGGTAATCTTACTTCCCTCATATCTCCCTCTCAAAAGCTCATAATTTTCCGCAATTCCTTTTATATGCTCTATGACATCATCACTTAATCCGCGCTTTGTCACAACCTTGGTCGGAGAACCGCCGGTTATTCCCATGCGGACTTCCCTTATCTTGGTTGAAATGCACTTGCCGGGCTCTCTGTCATTGGAATATCTGGCATAGATAGTGTCAATATCCCTTCCCAAAACGAGCATGTACGAGTTTGAGAAAAGCGAAAACTCGCCCTCTCTGATGATATTGTCAAAAGCAAGTTTTTCGTCGAAAAGAATGTATCTGTCACGGTCAAAATTGCGGAGATTGTCCTTTAATTCGCCTTCGCCGGGCATACGCTTTTTGGAAAAAAGCGTGTTCATAAACTTGTAGTCCGGATAGGGATAGTACATATGGCACTCGCCCTTTGCAAAGCCGCATTTTTCCGCAATCTTAAACAGTCCGTTCTCCGTAAATGTCCTTGCGGGGCTTCCTCCGGGATAGTCCTCTATTCCCTCAAAATACTTGCCTACATGGTCTTCCTTGCAGCCTGCAAAATACTTAAGTCCGAATTTATTTTCAATGGCAATGACCATTCTGCCGTGGGTTGCCAGATGCTTTTTCAAAATGCTTAAAAAAGTCTCGTAGGGATTTTTTCCGCCGATATAAGCCTGACCGTATTCAAATACTCCGATGAGACAAATATATGTGTAATCGTCAGCTAAATCCGGCTCGATATCCTGGAAATTTCCGACATGGATCGTTACATTGTCGCAGTTTTCATGGCGGTATGCGTTAATTAAGCTGCGCTGACGTGAGAGGTCCACACAGTCCACGCTTCCTGCCTTTGCGGCAAGTGCGCCCGTTATGGCTCCGCATCCGCTGCCCACCTCAAGCACCTTGTCTGCCTTTGTGATAGGAAGCCAGCTTACGATATTTTCCCTTATAGGGGATAAATGATACAAAAAGGGCCAGTTTGCGTTCTTCTCTGCGACATCAGTATACGACGCAGCCGCAGGATTTTTCTTTACCTGCTCAAGTATATCGCTCTCCACATCTCCGTCACAGTATAGGTCAGAACCGGTATAGTGTTTGTAATCTAATGTAATTTTCCCTATTTTTTCATTATCCATTTTTTGTTCTCGCTATCAAATATCCAAAAGCTACTATAATCATCGCTGTACATGGGGCATAATAGTAAATCGTCCAGGCTTCAGGCATAGCTACGGTCACCGCCGCAAAAAAAGCCAACGCTATAACCGCGCTTATTCCGATATAGGCTCCGCCTGTACGCTCTCTTTCTTTTTTTACAAATATCCCCGATACTGCGATAAAAGCATTAAAACAAACAAGCAAAATAATGCAGGTACCGTACAAACCGTTATCGACAAAGAAATTGTAATACCCTTTTACTATGCGAAATGCTTTGTTTGTAAGTCTCTCCCTGACAGAAATCTGTCTCCACTTCATCACCGAATCGGTGTAATAATCTGCGTATCCGTTGTCCCAGCCGTAAAAATGCCAGTCAGAGAGCTCACTTAAAGGTCCGTCGTAGCTGCCCTTTTCAAAAGGAGTCTTAAAACCGAGGGCTGTGCAAACCGTGTTAATTTTAAACTCCAGATAAAGCTTTTTGTTATGTAACAAAATATTTTTATATGCGTCTAAATACCTTGATGCGTTTTCCTTTGATACTCCGGACTGATTTATATCATAGTTTCCTCTCACGGAAAAATTATAAGTCCGGTACCCGGCCGCTTGCTTTTCCCTTATGAGGTCAAACGGCACCACCTCAGAAACAGCGGCCAGATCGTCATCCGCTTCTTCGTAGGAAAGGTTGCATTCAGCGGAATTTCCAATAAAAGAAAGCGCCTCGAATGTATTGACTATCGAATAATCCTTACCGTAGTATTTTATATCTCCCATTTTTTGAGGGATATATATTACAACAAAAAATCCGGCAAATATAAGCAGTCTAACGATTTTCTTTTTTATATTTTTCTTGCAGGATGCGATAACAAGCAGTAAATAAAGCAGGCTGCTTATGACTATTCCTTCGCTTCTCCAGACGCTCAAAAATGCGCCCAGTGCACCAAGCATTACATAATGGGCTATACCTGCATCCTTTTTTTCTATAAGGTCAAAAATGATGACAGATACATAAATCCCCAAGATGCACACATACATGCATACCCGGTGGGCATATGTTGCAAAATCAAAAGCGCCCGGTATTGCAAAAACCAAAAGGACCAGATAACAGAGCTTTTTAGAATGAACTCTTGCCCTAAAAAATAAATATGCAACACCATACAAAAAATATGACCATTGCACAAGAGTGATCATAAAGCTCGATGGCAAAACCAGCATACAGCCGGCATATACAATCGACTGATAAAAGCCGTGCCAATAATCGGGCCAAAGCCTGATAGCTGAAGAATATGTCGCCAGATTATCATGCATATGGATAAATCTGGACGTAAATACTTCCGGCCACAACGCGAAAATTACAATCGCACCCGCAACATACAAAACCCCAAACGGTATATATGCCTTTTTAAAATTCTTTATCAAAAAAAAGACTAAATTCCAGAGGCAAAAAATGATTACAAGTGCAGTAAACTCTGAAAAAATATAGGCTACTATCCTCTCAAGCCTGTCGCTGTAGAGATCACTTAGTGCTATAGTTCCCAGTGGATTAGCCGCATCCGTATGAAAAACCATTTTTGAAAACAAAAATGTCAAAGCGGCATGAACAGCCATTATAGCGATTTTCAGTTTTTGCACGCCGGATTTTTTCATCGTTTTCCTAACAATTCATTACTTATAGATCACTTCCAGAGATTTTTTATTATTCTCTATAGATTCCTATACTTTCTTCACTTCCACATCAGAGAACATATCATAATAACCAACGGTGTCTTTGTCAGACACAACAGTTATATCGAGGCAATCGTAAAGTCTGTGATAAACCTCAAAATCCGCACCGGAAAATCCCGTGCAGCCCAATGAAAGCAGATAGTTGCCGCCCTGAAGCGACATCACCTGGGTAAATGTCACTTCCATCTCCTCGCCCTTTTCACCGCAGCCGGTGTAGGCTTTTTCGTACATGGAGTTGGTACCGGTGATCTCGGTACCGCGGACATCCTTAACTGTAAAAGCAAATATGGGTCCCGGAATGTGGTCCTCAAATGAGACATTCATATGGACCGTAAACTTTGAACCCTTGATTATGGTGGATGTACGTCTGCCGCCCTCGTCAGTAATATATGCATCTTTTATTATGGCCTGGCGGGTGCCGTATTCAAGAGTCTCGGGGTTCATCATGGACTTCATTTCACTGTTTTGTCCGTTTTCACCGTCACCGTCTTTTCCCTCGCCGTCCCCGTCATAGAGACCTACGAGTACTCTCTTATAGAGGTCTATCATCTCCTTTGGAGAGCCCTCTCCTAAGAGGTTTCCTTTGTTTAAAAGATAAACTCTGTCGCAGTATTTTGCGATACTGGAGAGATCATGGCTTACAAATACGATAGTCTTGCCTTTTCTCTTGAATTCCTCAAATTTCGCATAGCACTTTGCCTGGAAAAATACATCTCCTACGGAAAGCGCTTCATCGACGATCAAAATCTCCGGGTCTATATTTATAGCAACCGCAAACGCAAGCCGCACAAACATACCGCTGGAGTACGTTTTTACAGGCTGATAGACATAATCTCCGATATCGGCAAATTCGAGGATCTCGGGGAGTTTTTTCTTAATCTCCTCATCGGAAAATCCCATCATGGTAGCGTTTAGATATACATTCTCAACGCCTGTATACTCCATGTTAAAACCGGCACCGAGCTCCAAAAGAGCGGATATGCGTCCGTTAATCTCTACATCGCCCGAAGTCTGATAGAGGACGCCGGTGATGATCTTTAAGATAGTGGACTTGCCCGAACCATTGGTTCCTATGATACCTACGGTTTCGCCCTTTTTAATCTCCATATCCACACCTTTTAAAGCGTAGTTAAGCGCAGGCTTTTTCTTTCCGTGAAGGAGCCCGAAAGCATCAAAAAGCCTGTCCTTTGGCCTGTTGTAAAGCTTATATACTTTTTTCACATCCGTTAATCGGATTGCAAATTCATTTTCACTCATATCAATTTCCAACATGCATTACAATCGATAATTCAGCATCAGTTTTTTTTGTATTAATATTTCATTCTCAACAATTCTCATTCTCAAATGTCTATAATTTAAAGCACATCCGAGAAATGAACGCGGAGTTTTTTGAATATCCTTGTTCCCACAAATAAAAGCAGCGCCGCAAAGCACCAGAAATACAAAGTGTACCAGCCGTGCTCAAAAAACCAGACCTTGCCGTAAATCGACTCTCTGTATCCGTTGATTACGTATACCAAAGGATTGATCATCAAAACCTTTTTCAAGGTCTCATTTCCAAAGGATGCAAGGTCCCACATTATCGGTGTTCCCCACATCAGTATCTGCAAAACGATGGTCACCAGCTGTGTAAGGTCACGGAAAAATACACATACGGCACTTGTAGCGTAACTGATACCCAAAATCAGCACAAAAATGCACAAACTGTAATAAATCACCTGTATCGAATAAAAGCTCGGGTAATACCCGTATATCGAGCCCATGATAAGCAGAACCACTATGAAAAACAGATGGGTAAATACCGCCGATACAGCCCTGATTATAGGTAAGATGCTGATATTAAACACAACCTTTTTTACCAGATAATTGTATTCTATAAGGCCGTTGGTACCGGTCGTAAGGCCCTCGTTAAAGAAAAACCAGGGCACGAGTCCCGCGGTCAAAAACAGTACAAAAGGTACCTCCGAGCCGCTTGATCTCTGGCTTGGAAAAATCAATCCGAAGACAACAAAATAAAGCACTACCGTGACAAGCGGCTGGACCATTCCCCAGACCACTCCCAAATAAGAGCCCGCGTAGCGCTTTTTAAAATCATTCTTTGCCAGCTTCCATATGAGCTTCCTGTTTTCGAAGCCCTCTTTAAATATATTAAGCTTATTGTTTCTAAGGTTAGCCATTAATCCAAATCCTTTATTCCGCCCCACTTGGTATCGCGGTCAGATAATGTGAGTTCTACTCCGGGCACAAAAGGCCACTCTACACCCACATCGGGGTCATTGTACATGATTCCGCCCTCATCACCGGGATGGTAGAAATCTGTGCACTTATAGCAAAACTCCGCATAATCGCTTACCACATAAAAACCGTGTGCAAAGCCTTCGGGGATATAAAACTGCTTGAAATTTTCGGCAGAAAGGAGCTCTCCATGCCACTTTCCGTATGTTTTGGAGCCTTTTCTCAAATCCACCGCAACATCAAAAACCTCACCCTTAATAACGCGCACCAGCTTTGCCTGAGGATGGTTTATCTGGAAATGAAGTCCGCGGAGTACACCGCCCTTTGATGCAGACTGATTATCCTGGATAAATACTCTGTCTATGCCCGCTTCCTTCATATCTCTTGCATTATAGCTCTCCACAAAATATCCGCGATTGTCGCCGAATACCTGCGGAACGATCACTTTCAGTCCTTCTATGGCTGTATCTGTAACTGTAAGCTTTCCCACTTTTATATCTCCCTTAATCTGAATAGTTTAATATAAATAATCTAACATAGCTCTGCTTTAAAGCCCTGCTATGCCTTATTCAAAAATATCTAATAATAATAAATATCCAGGTCTACATTTCCGGTTATACCGTCGACCTTACCCTTTGAGGAATGCTGCCACATGGTGTAGTAGCCCTTGTACTGTGGCACGCTGACATATTCTGCGTCCCAGACCTCAAATTTTTCAAGGCGGCTCATATCGAGGTTATTGTAGAGCCAGTTGCGGCTCGCATACACTCCGGAATTATATCCGGCATTTTTAGCGGTCTGACAAAATGCCTCACATACAAGCGTACGCACTTCTTTGCTCAGTCCGTCGGCACGTCCGTTTCCGCCTGCACCCTCGGAATCGATGTAAATCGGAAGCTTTAATTCGTAATCCGAAACCATCGATACGACCGCTGATGCTTCCTCTACCGCCTCAGCCTCCGTGACTGCCTGGGTAAAGAAATATACACCGACTTCAAGTCCGGCGTCCAAAGCGCCTCTGATATTTTGCTTAAAATACGGGTCCTCTACCAAAGCACCGGTCACCGAACCTCTGTAACCCGCACGGATTATCGCAAACTGTACTCCCGCGGCGGCTACCTTTTTCCAATCGATATCACCCTGATACTTTGATACGTCGATTCCTGCCTTTTGACGGGTTCCGCCAAACTGAAGCTTTACAAGCTCAGTTCTGTCTGCCGTACTCTCTGCATCAGCTTCCGCGGTGTCCTCGGCCTCGGCATCTATTTCAGCCTCAGTCTTTATTAGGTGAGAGATATCGCTGATATAGATATATTCAACTCTCTCTTTTACGCGCACGGTTGTGGAATTGATCGGTACTTTGTAATCGCCCATGGGGAGGAGCTTTACCTCATAATCCCCGGGGCTTAAAGCGCCGGCATAAATGATGCCATCCTTATCAAGGTCCTTGATCTCCTGGTTTTTGCCGGATTCGTCAATCAGCTTTATCGTAAAGCTCTCACCGGTGACAAGGTCGCCCCTGCCGTCAACCACCTGGACGCGCAGATCCCTCTCCACGGAAGTCGTAAGGATCGAAACCCTGTTTGACTGGTCGAGAAGGCTCTCTAAAAACTCATTATTCTCTTTGTCAAAAAAAGAATTGTCCGATAAAAATCCCTTTAAATCATCGCCCACCTGACCGTAGGAGACGGTTACTCCGTTTTCTCCGGTTAATGTGGTTCCCGTACTCGAATCCGCAGCATTTGCTTCTTCCGTAGTCTCGGCAGTCTTACTCGCATTTGCGCCTTCACCGTTTTTACTGAGAAGATTTCCAAAGCCTCCGTTGGAGTAAACCACGAGTATAACTACCAAAATGATGATTCCAAGGCTTCCTATAATGGACAGTCTCTTTAACCTAGAGTCCATTAGCTACCTCTACAAGATATTTGCCATACTCTGTTTTTAAGAGGGGCTCGGCAAGCTTTAAAAGCTGCTCCTTGTCGATAAAACCTCTCTTGTATGCAATCTCTTCGATACAGGAAACGTATAATCCCTGACGCTTCTGGATGGATGATACAAAATCCGCAGCGGCAAGAAGCATATCATGGTTTCCGGTATCAAGCCATGCAAAGCCTCTTCCGAGTGTCTCTACAGAAAGAGTTCCTGCTTCGAGATAAGTATTGTTTACTGTAGTAATCTCTATCTCGCCTCTCGCACTGGGCTTTACATTTGCTGCGATATCAACAACCTTGTTGTCATAGAAATAAAGTCCCGGTACCGCATAGTTGGACTTGGGATTAGCAGGCTTTTCCTCGATGGAAAGTGCCTTACCGTTTTCATCAAATTCGACTACGCCGTACTCTCTGGGGTCGCGTACATAGTATCCGAAAATAGTAGCTCCGCCCTCAGTCTCTACGCGATGAGCAGCTTCCTTTAAAACCTTAGAAAAGCTCTGGCCGTAGAAGATATTGTCTCCGAGCACAAGTGCAACCGCATCGTTTCCGATAAACTCGCGGCCTACTATAAATGCATCAGCGAGTCCTCTGGGGGTCTCCTGAACAGCATACTCAAATCTCATTCCAAGCTGGCTTCCGTCACCAAACAGTTCCTTGAACACAGGCAGGTCTCTCGGTGTCGAGATGATAAGGACCTCTCTGATGCCTGCAAGCATTAATGTTGACAAGGGGTAGTAAATCATGGGCTTGTCATAGACAGGCATGATCTGCTTGGATATTGCCTTGGTGAGTGGATAAAGTCTTGTACCACTGCCTCCTGCTAATATGATACCTTTCATAACTAATTCCTTTCTATAGAGGATTACACTGTTTATATATACTTTGCTAGATTAGTCGGGAGCGCAAGCGCAATGTCTGAGCATAAAACGGTCCCGACGATATTGTTTGAGCAGCTTGCCTGATGAGGCAAGCGTTGCGAGTTGTAGTCGGGCGTTTTTGTACTTTGCGAAGACAATGGAGCGATAAGCGCGGAGACTTTAGCAAAGTATATATGGACTGTGGAATCCTATTTGAAATCTATCTATTTGAATACATATCCTCGTAATACTTCTGGTAGTCGCCACTGGTGACATTCTTCATCCAATCCTCATGTTCAAAGAACCATGCGATAGTCTTTTTGATGCCTTCCTTGAAGTATGTCTCGGGCTCCCAGCCAAGGTCACGCTTAATCTTGTCGGGTGCGATTGCATAGCGGCGATCGTGGCCCTTTCTGTCCTCTACGTAAGTGATGAGGTCCTGATTGATGTGAGCCTTTCTGGGGTCTGAATCGGGAAGCATCTCCTGTAAGGTCTCGAGGATGATATTGATGATTTCGATATTCTGCTTTTCATTGTGTCCGCCGATATTGTAGGTTTCGAAAAGCTTACCCTTTTCCTGTACCATATCGATTGCCTTTGCGTGATCCTCTACATAGAGCCAATCGCGGACATTCTTGCCGTCTCCGTATACGGGAAGTTTCTTACCCTGAAGCGCATTGTTGATGATAAGAGGAATGAGCTTTTCAGGGAACTGGTAAGGTCCGTAGTTGTTGGAGCAATTGGTGATATTTGCAGGGAACTTGTAAGTATCCATATAAGCCTTTACAAGCATATCCGAGCTGGCCTTACTTGCTGAGTAAGGGCTGTGGGGATCGTAAGGTGTGGTCTCATAGAAAAATGCATTCTCATCATCGGGAAGTGAACCGTATACCTCGTCGGTGGAAACATGGAGGAATTTCTTTCCTTCCTTAAAGCTTCCGTCTGCATTTTCCCATGCAGCCTTTGCGCAGTTGAGCATTACAGCGGTACCGAGTACATTGGTCTGGACAAAAACTTCGGGGTTTTTGATACTTCTGTCTACATGGCTCTCTGCCGCGAAATGTACCACACGATCGATATCATTTTCCGCAAAAATCTTGCTGATGGCTTCCTTGTCACAGATATTAGCCTTTACGAAACAATAGTTGGGCTTGTTCTCGATATCCTTTAGATTCTCAAGGTTTCCGGCATAGGTAAGCGCATCTACATTGATGATGCGGATATCGTCTCCGTATTTTTTAAACATGTAATGAATGTAGTTGGAGCCGATAAATCCGGCACCTCCAGTTACTAGATAAGTACGCATATAAAATCTCCTTTTAAGTTACTTTAAAACTTATAAACGCTCTTTAAAGCATATAACTATTATTTATCAGACTGGATTAATGGAATTTGCTTAAATCCACGTTTCCGTTTATTCCGTCTACGGATCCCTTGTCGGTGTACTGCCACATATTGTAGCTTCCGCCATAAGTACAGCTGCTGTAATACTGGGCAACCCAAATGCTGTAACCTGAAAGCTGTGATGCGTCGATCTTGTTTGTCATCCAGGTTTTGTTGGCATATATTCCGGCCTTGTATCCTGAGTTTTGCATCGTCTGGCAGAAGGTCTTGCAGACTGCGGTACGTGTAGCTTTGTCGATGGCATCGCCTCTGCCACCGCTTGACTCTACATCGAGGTATACGGGAAGCGATAAGGTGTATCCCGAAAGTCTGCTGATAGCAGCGGAAGCTTCCTCGACTGCCTCTACTTCATTGACAGCCTGAGTTACAAAATATGCTCCGACCTGTATACCGGCTGCGATAGCTCCCTGCATATTAGCCTTGAACTTTGAATCATCTATCAGTCCGCCCTTTGTAGAGCCCCTGTATCCTATACGAATGATTGCGTAATTAATACCGGCTGCCTTAACCTTTTTCCAGTCGATATTTCCGTTCCACTTTGAAACATCGATGCACAGTGTTCCGCTTTCTACTGTCTGACCGGTGGAAGCAAGCACACCGTTTGAATCAAAAGTATAAGATACGCCGCTTATTACCTGGGAGCCGGTGACAGCCTTACCCTCTGCAGTGTAATAGTATTTTTTATTGTCAATGGTCTGCCACCCGGTGTAAGTCTGTCTTGCAATGTAGAATTCGGTGTACTTGTCGTAATCACCGTTGGTTGCAGCCACATAAGCTCCGGCTGAATTTTTAATATAAACCTGAGTTCCGTCCGCAAGCTTAAGCGGCTGAGCATAAAACTCGGTATAATCCTTGACAGTAACCGTAAATGTAGCAGCCACCGAAGGGTTTGAAGTCATAGCGGCCGTAATCGTAGCCGTTCCTGCAGCCACTCCTGTTACCGTTACGGTTCCGTCCGCTGCGGGAGCTGAAACTGTTGCAACAGCCGTATTTGATGAGCTTACCGTGATATCTGCCAGGGTAATAGATGTAGGAACAACCTTTGCCGTAACAGTTTTTTGTATATATACATTCGCCGATGCCTTGTCAAAAGTAACGGAAGCGGCAGGGGTAACAGTAACCGTAATTGTCGCCGTAACCGCAGAATTCTCGCTCGCGGTAAGAGTGATTGTGGCTGTTCCGGCTGCACTTCCGGCTGTTATTGTCACATTTCCGTTTGCGTATGTGGCGGAAGCTACATTGGCATCAGTGGTAGTTACTCCCAGACTAGCGGAATTTGTCGTTACCGCTATACTTGTTGAACCGCCTGCCACAAGGTTTGCAGTAGCGCTTGCCACGCTGATAGTGTATGTGACGGGATTGCTGACAGTTACACCGATTGAAGCAGACACAGTAGAATCATCACTTTTTGATACGATGACTGTGGTACTTCCTGCGGCAACCGCAGTAATAACAACATTTCCTCCGCTCATGGAAGCGGTTGCTACGCCTGCGTCTGAGCTGGTCGCTGTAACGGCAGAAACATCAAAATTTGTAGGCGTAACAGCTATGCTCGTAGAGCCGCCCGCAATAAGGCTTGCAGAAGCACTTGCCACGCTGATAGAGTATGTGACTGCAGGGTTCTGATTGCCAGAGCCTGCGTCACCTGATGAGCCTGCGTCACCCGATGAGCCTGCGTCACCTGATGAGCCTGCGTCACCCGATGAGCCTGCGTCTCCGCCCGACGTGCCTGCATCTCCGCCTGACGTGCCTGCATCTCCGCTACCGCTATCACCGGTGTTTTCCGTAGCGCGATATATTTTCATGAGCTGATTGCCGGTACTGCTTCCAAGCGATGCTACAGTAGGAAGCGCGTAAGGAATACTTGTCTTTGCCAAAGCGTCGTAAACCGTAATCGTACTGCTTGCCACGTAAGCTACAGTATCGACAAGTGTAGGAGCTGTAACGGTAACGGCTTCTCCGCCGGTGTCTGCACCATCTCTTGCCGTATCCTCGGCGCCCTCGTCTACCTGCGAAGCATCAAGGATCTCATCGGCAACATCTACTGCCTTATAAGCAATCTCGCCCTTTACCTCGCATACTTTATCTGCGGGTAAGGTGTAGTATTTATAATCATCGCTGTCAAAAGGAACCGCATGAACCGTGTAGTTGCCCTTTGCAAGCTCATTGTAGTAAATGATTCCGTCCTTGTCGCCATCCTCCCAGGTTTTAGTCTTTCCGTCAGGGTACTTGACCTCAATCTTGAAGGGCACGTTTGCGATAAGCTTTCCTGTTTTTGAGTTAACGAATTTAACCTTCAGATCCTTAAGGACAGATATGGGCTCAAACTTAACGCTGACGTTCTTGCTAAGTTCAGCTTCCTCGTATTCTTTCTTTTTGGCTTCCTCTTCCGCAATAGCAGCAAGCCTTTCCGCTTCGGCTTTTTCGGCTTCCTCGGCATCAAAAGCGGCTATTTTTGCGGCATAAGCCTTATTAAGTCCGCTCTCACCGATAGAATTAATACCGGCGATGGCCGCGCCTGCTCCAACAAGCTCCTCGTTTCTAACGATACCGTTTCCGGCCGCCGCTTTGGATGCAAATACATTTTTGCCCCCCATCAAAACAGCGCCCAGCGTTGCTACAACAAGTACAACAACAGCCGCGGCAAGCGCAATCATTATCTTTGTCGCAGGAGCCATGCCTCCCAGCTTACCACCCATGGGGCCCTCGAGGTCATCGATTTCATCATCGTCCATAAACTCGATACCATCGTAATCTTCGGGCTCCTTTACAGGTGCGATTACTCTCTCTCTAACCGGCTCTCGATGTCTCTTGATCTCGTACATCGGAATCTCATCGAACTCCTCATCAGGAATCTCTCCGTACTCCTCCGCAGCCCCGTATGCCTCCTCATCTACATACTCTATGTCTGCTTCCTCGTACCCAAGTTCGTCTCCCTCGAACTCAGTTTGCACTTCCTCGTACTCGGTCTGAGCTTCCTCATACACGGCGGCTTCACCGTTTTCCTCAGGATAGCCTTCTCCGTCGTAATACTCGGCATTGGAATAATCTTCATCAGAATATACCTCCTCGGTATACTCTCCCTCGTAGTCATCGAATTCGGTCTCTAAGTCATATTCATTTAAGTCGTCATTTGTATAAATATTTTTACCCATAATTACTTTGAATTATACCATATAAAGCCCCCGCATACAATGATGCGAGGGCTTCCATATTCTTAACAATTCTTAATCAAATACCGCTTATTATGAAGCTATTTTAGTAAATCCACGACGCTTATTACGCTTATATCCACGCCTTTTTCCGATACAATACTGTCTATATATTCAAAATTCAATCCGCTCGGGACGATATAGTAAATCTTTTTACGAGAGGTCGTATCAAAAGGCCCGGTTATACCCAGATTATCATACCTTTGCTTCATAAGCGGGCTATTGTACAACCAATCGGAGGATTTAACGCAGTTTGCGGGATCGTATAGAGAGCCCTTATTATTACCGGTTTTTTCCCCCATCTTGGCGCCGCATGACTTATATAAGTTGGCCTCCAGAAAATATATACTGTTCGGATCGGAAGCTATTTTATCCTTTATTTCCAAAATGGCCGCTCCCTTTTCTTCCATTGCCTTAAGCTCTGCATGGACCCTTACGGCCTGGAAAGAAAAAACAGCTACCGCTATGACAAGTGCTCCAAATGCGTATATACGTGAGATGATACCGGACGCCCTCTTTTCCACCATAACATTCCAAACAACGTCGAGTCCGGATAGAATCGCCATCATATTTACACCAAATAGGATTCTTTCCGGCAACCTGCCAAGCGCAGCGAATAGTCCGATAAAAGCGACAAAATATCCACCGGTTATAAGTATCTGTACGAGCTTACCGGGGATCTTTTTTCTATTTCTCACAGCATCTGTTATTGCAACTGCAAAGCCTATTACAAGCATAGCGCATGCAAAGAAACCGCGGAGAGTTTTGATATTTTCAAAGAAAGCCAAGAGTGCCGCTTTAAGCGCCCGTTTATAGGGATTACTGAACCTGTTCCACTCCTTTATAATGCTCTTTTGCTTTTCGGCCATTGCTATAAATGTGTCCGTATCATGGTCCGCCAAAGATAAATCGTATTCTGCTAAAGCAGTATATTCCTCGGCGCTGATTCCGATTTCATTATAAAAATCGATATTTTTACCATACTCGGGGAAATTGTTATAATCAAATACATCCGTGCGGGCTTCGTTGTAGGCTTTAAATTCCTTCCATTCAGGCGACGAATATGCGTAGGAATCGATTGCCACAGATATTCCCATTACGGCAAATGCACATAATACGGGGATAATGTGCTTTTTAAGCTCTTTTTTAGCAATGTAGCTAATGAGGATAAATCCCAAAAGCGGGAGCATTGCTAAACAGACTTCTTTTCTAAGAAGGAATGAAAGCGCCAGCAAAACAGCTCCGGGGATACTCCTTTTTCTCTTAAAGCAAAATAGGGCTGCAGCAATCGCTATGCCCGCAGTCTGAGTGTACTGATTTATAACCAATGGACCTAGCATGATTGACATGATCAAGAAAAGAATAGTAAACCTGCCCTTTTCAAAAGAACTGCCTATAAAATATATACTTGCAAGAAAAAGGACGACAAGGAAGCGCTCAAACCATGGGATAATCGGCGCTAACAAATACAGCCCCTTAAACACCAGCCCCAATGGATACAATATATATACAAGGTGTGCATCGGGCGTACCGGTGTAGTCACCGCACATAACGCTCCGAAGCAATGTGTCGTCATTAGACTCAAGATGAAAGTCAAAAACAAAAAGCAGGATTAGGCCGGCGAGAGCGCATAGAACTGCCAAGAAGATATTGGATTTATATATTTTGTTTTTAGTATTTTCAACTATTCTCATTAACCAATGACCTAGATTTATCTCTCTGCCCTCATAGGATTATTTAAGAAATCCTCATATGCGAGCTTAATTCCGTCTTCTAACTCAGTCTTGTATGTCCAGCCAAGCTTTGTTGCTTTGCTTACATCAAGGAGCTTTCTGGGGGTACCGTTAGGTTTTGAAGTATCCCAGAGGATTTCTCCATCGTATCCAATTACCTTAGCCACCAGCTCAGTTAATTCTTTGATAGTGAGTTCTTTTCCGGTTCCGGCATTTACGGTCTCATCTCCGCTGTAGTTATTCATTAGAAATACGCATAGATTTGCGAGGTCATCTACATATAGAAACTCTCTTAACGGTGAGCCGTCTCCCCAGCAAGTTACCGACTTCGCACCGGACTCTTTTGCTTCATGAAATCTACGTATAAGTGCAGGGAGTACATGGCTGTGCTCGGGATGATAATTATCATTGGGTCCATAAAGGTTTGTAGGCATTACGGAGATATAATCCGTACCGTACTGTCCGTTTAGATATTCACAATATTTAAGCCCGCTGATTTTTGCGAGTGCATAGGCTTCATTAGTCTGCTCCAATGAGCTTGTAAGGAGGCATGACTCAGGCATAGGCTGAGGCGCCATCCTGGGATAAATACATGATGAACCGAGAAACTCCAGCTTCTTACATCCGTTCTTCCAAGCGCTGTGAATTACATTCATCTCGAGGATCATGTTTTCGTACATAAAATCAGCCTTGGCAGTA
>JAIKXH010000091.1 GCA_024684215.1 Lachnospiraceae bacterium | reverse complement strand
ATAACCGAAATAATTATTATCAACGCTCCGTAAACTGATCGATTATCGAACTGATAGTTTTATAAAGGTGAGGTTTTAACTCATCAATGGTAACGGGCTTATCGTACAGAATAGCAGAATAAATGCTACTGCCGGTAAGCTCGATTATCATATACATCATAAGTCTCGGATCACTGATCGTGTTGCCGATATCTTCTATAAATTCCTTGGTGGCAGATGCGAAAGGTTCTTCCTCAGTCACAGCCGGGCTCTCCATCATATATCTGGAAAATCCCAATCCCAAATTTTTCGAAATAAACATAAGCAAAACCTTATCTTTTGTAAGGGCGTCTATTATATCATCAATCACAAAAAAAATTTTTTCTCTTACATCAGTAATCCCCATTTCGTGCATGCGGGTGAGCGCTGAAGCAAATAAAAGCGAAGACCTGTGCACCAACAGCTTGGAATTAATATCATATTTATCCTTGAAATAAAGGTAAAATGTCCCCTTTGCAACACCTGCGGCTTCAACTATATCTGCGATAGAAGTGTTGTTTATTCCCTTTGTCGTAAAAAGATCAAAGGCTGTATTAAGTAAGGATTCTCTTTTTATTTGCTTGTTAGTTTCTGCTTTTCCCATAACCAAAACCTTTCCATACTTTTATTTTACCGATAAATTCTAAAAAATCAATAAAGTTTCAAAATAATATTGACCATTGGTCATAAATTTGATATAACGCTTTTGTAAAAATGAACATTGGTCATTTATTTGAAGGAGGAAAGAAAAAAATGATTAAGCTTGGAAAAAAGATAGTTAAGCTCAGAATTCCAATCTTTATCATATCGTTGCTTCTTCTTATCCCGTCGGTAATAGGTTATGCAAACACAAGGGTAAACTACGATATTCTCTATTATCTGCCGGATGAGATTGAGACAATGGTAGGACAGGATATATTGGTTGATGAGTTCGGAACCGGAGCGTTTTCATTTCTGATTGTAGAAGGAATGGATAATAAAGACGTCTCCCATATTAAGGAAAAGGTCGAGGAAATCCCTCATGTATCCAAGGTTTTATGGTATGACTCGTTCGTCGATCTGTCAGTACCTATGGAGGTCCTTCCCGATGAGCTCTATGAAGCCTTTAACAGTGATGACGATACAATGATGGCAATTATTTTCGATGATACCACTTCTGCGGAAGGCACTATGGAAGCCATAAAGGAGATTAGGAAAGTAAGCGGCGAGCAGTGCTTTTTGAGCGGCATGAGCGCAATCGTAACCGATACAAAGGAACTTTCCGAAAAAGAGACACCGATGTATGTTCTTATAGCGGTAGTGCTTGCGATATTTGTTTTATCGCTTACCATGGATTCATTTATGGCACCTGTATTTTTCCTGTTAAGTATAGGAATGGCGATTGTTTATAACCTCGGCACCAATGTATTTCTCGGAGAGATTTCATATATTACAAAAGCCCTCACGGCAGTGCTTCAGCTCGGTGTTACCATGGATTATTCAATTTTTCTGTGGCACAGCTACGAGGAAAATCTTGAAAGGTTTAATAACGATAAAGAAAGAGCTATGGCTCATGCGATTTCAAATACGATCACTTCCGTTGTGGGAAGCTCTGTCACAACGATAGCGGGATTTATAGCACTTTGTTTTATGAGCTTTACGCTTGGACTTGACCTTGGAGTAGTTATGGCAAAAGGAGTTCTCATAGGAGTTATATCTTGTATTACAATACTTCCGTCGATGCTTCTTATATTTGATAAGCCGATTAGAAAGACCGCGCACAAAGCACTGCTCCCTGATATGCCAAAGGTTTCGGAGTTTATTGTTAATCACCAATGGATATTTGCAATTCTCTTTGTGGTGCTTTTGATACCTGCTCTTATAGGTTATAAAAACACCTCGGTTTATTACAACCTCGATACTTCACTTCCGGAAGATCTGCCAAGCGTAGTTGCAAACACAAAGCTAAACGATCTGTTTGATATGAACAGTACGCACATGGTTTTGTACGACAGTGATATGCCTGTGAGCGATACGGAGGAGATGATTTCAAAGCTTGAAAACGTAGGGGGTGTAAAAAAAGTTTTGGGAATAGATTCCGTGATAGGACCGGGAATACCCAGGGAGTTTTTGCCGGAAAATCTTGTCGGTGATCTGCAAAGCGATGATTACAAATTGCTGATGATAATGAGTGAATACAAGGTTGCAAGCGATGAGGTCAATGATCAGTGCAATGCCATCAGCCGCATCATTAAATCCTACGACTCCGATTCGATGCTGGTAGGTGAGGCACCTTGCACAAAGGACCTCATAGAGATTACGGACAAGGATTTTGCAAGAGTGAGCGAAGTGTCAATCGGTGCAATCTTCCTCATAATCGCTTTTGTATTTAAGTCGGTAAGTCTGCCTATTATACTGGTCGGAGTAATAGAGCTCGCAATATTTATAAATATGGGAATTCCCTATTACACCGGAACGGTGCTTCCATTTGTTGCATCGATCGTTATCGGTACGATTCAGCTTGGCTCCACAGTCGATTACGCAATACTAATGACGACCAGGTACAAAAAAGAAAGGTCAAAAGGTTCCGACAAAAAAGAGGCTGTTCTTATTGCACATAAGGCAAGCATGAGATCCATAATGGTCAGCGCACTCAGCTTTTTTGCTGCAACCTTTGGTGTAGGACTTATCAGCAATATAGATATGATCAGTTCTCTATGCAGCCTTATGGCGAGAGGCGCACTTATCAGTATGGTGATCGTTTTAACCATGTTGCCCACCATGCTTATGATTTTTGATAAAGTAATTTGTCACACATCCATAGGTTTTTTAAAAAATAAAGAGGTTAGAAAAGAAAGCCGAGATAAAAGGGAGGCATTATCATGAAAATGAAAAAAGCTGTTGCGGTTATATTATGCAGTGCGATGCTCGCATGCTCATGCTGCGGATGCTCTGCGATAGATGGTATAGGCTCTGAAATAGGAGAGAAAGTTGTCACAAAAAGCGAGGAAGAAATACTTGAAAGCGTCGTATCTAAGGTCGCTAATGCCGGAGTCTCAGAAGCGATGAAGGAAGAGACAGTATATGTAAAAACCGATGCCTGCGGAAATACTACCTCGGTTATAGTCAGCAATCACCTCAAAAATGCAGACATGACTTCTAAGCTTGAGGATGAAACAATCCTTACCGATATCGTAAATGTAAAGGGTAAAGAGACATATAAAACAGAAGGTAATAAGCTAATCTGGGACGCTGAAGGAAGCGATATTTATTATCAGGGAACCACGGACAAAAAGCTGCCTATCGATGTAAATGTCACATATGAACTAGACTCAAAAATGATCGATCCTAAGGATATGAACGGAAAAAACGGACATGTTGTAATAACTATAAATTATAAAAACAATGCTTTAAATACGGTTAATATAAATGGCCGTGATGAGACAATCTATACTCCTTTTGCGGCAGTCAGTGCATTTACTTTGGACGAGAAAAAGTTTAAAGATGTAAAGGTAGAAGGAGGTACAGTAGTTTCGGACGGCAAGAGAAATCTTGTGGTGGGAATGGCTTTCCCCGGACTTGTCGATAGCTTAAACGGTGGTAAAAGCGCAGACAGTGAGCTTATGGAGACGATAGAGGATGAGTTTAAGATTCAGGATAAAATTGTTGTAGAAGCCGATGTTACAGATTTCGAGCCCGGAATGATGGTGACTCTTGTTACTTCTAATATCACAGGTGCGCTTGGACTAGATAGTTTTAATCTTGATTCAGACGGAAAACTGGATGATATAGAAGACAAGATGGATGATTTTAAAGATGCCGGTGCAAAGCTTGTGGACGGGACCGGAGAGTTAAAGGACGGAGCTCAAAAGCTTGCGGACGGTTCAGGCAGTCTTGCAGACGGAAGTAATACTCTTTATAACGGCATAGTCGAATATACAAACGGCGTTGGACAAATCGCAAGCGGAGCAGGTGAGCTAAACAGTAAAATGGCTGAGCTTAACTTGGGATGTGCAAGTATTAAAAGCGGAGTGGATACGCTTGTAAGTGAGGTCGGCAGTATGGCCGGAGGTATTGGAAACGCAGCTTTGGCAGCGGGACAGATCAGTGACGGAATTAATCAGGTGGTTGCGGCAACAAGTGTTGCAACCGACCCGGCCTCTATAGATACAAGCAGTATTTCAGTAACCGGAACCGTTAGCGGAGATGTGGCAGCGGCTGCTATGATGCAGTATATAACGGCAGACCAGCTTACAGCTGCGGGGCTTAGCGCGGAGCAGGCACAAGCGGTTCTTTCTATGGTAAGCACGGTTTCATCACAGGTTATTCCGGGCATAGTAGATAATGCCACGGATGCCACTGCAAAGCAGGTTGCCGCACAGGCAGCTGCAAATGGCGCAAATGAGACAAAAAGCCTTATAAATGCCGCCCTGACGACCGCAGGTGAAAATGGACAGAGTTTGCAGTCCGGAGCAGCCTCTTTGTCAGAAGGCCTGGCACAGTCTGCCGCAAGTCTAAATACCTCCGATGTCCAAAGTAAGATAAGCGAATTAAGCAGCGGGGCATCAGCTTTAGCAGAAGGAGCACAAAAGCTTTCTGAAGGCAGCGCAAAACTGGCAGACGGTGCATCAAAGCTAAACGCTTCTTCCGGGGCTTTGATAAACGGTTCTAAGAGTTTGGCCGACGGTTCTGCACAGTTAGCCGGAGGAGCAGACAGCTTATTGTCAGGATGCGTAAAGTTAAACAGTGGAATGGTAGAGTTTAATAAAGAGGGAATAGATAAGCTTACCGATTTGTTTGATACGGATTATGTAAGCATGAAGGAAAGAATAAAAGCTATTTCCGATTTAGGTAAGTCATACAATTCATTCGCCGGAGCAGGAGAAAATGAGGACTGTTCGGTTAAGTTTATTATAGAGACTGAGGAAATAAAACTTTAAGTTTGGTTTTTTATTTCTAAAATTAATTCATTGTAGAACAAAAGAGTGGTAATCGGACATCTACGCACATGTGCGACACGTCTGATCACCACTCCTATTTATTTGTTTTTAACTCATATTCTGCTTTTCAACCAGCTTTTCGCCGCAGTATTTTTCACGAAGCCTTGGCTTGTCAATCTTGCCGGTAGGATTTCTTAAAACTTCGGCAAAGATGTATTTTCTGGGTCTCTTGTATCTGGGGAGATCCACACAGAATTCATCCATTTCATCCTCTGTGAGGGTTTGTCCTTCACGAACCTGGATAATGGCTGCTGCAATCTCTCCGAGTCTGTCATCGGGAAGCCCGATAACCGCTGCATCGTGAACCTTGGGGTTCTTAACGAGGAAGTTTTCTATCTGTACAGGGTAGAGGTTTTCTCCGCCTGAAATAATGACATCTTTCTTTCTGTCTACAAGGAAAATAAATCCGTCTTCATCCTCACGGGCCATATCACCGGTAAAGAGCCAGCCGTCCTTTAAAATCTCATTGGTGGCTTCGGGATTCTTGTAATATTCAACCATTACGCCGGGGCCTTTGACGCAAAGCTCGCCGATTTCACCCTGTGCTACTTTATTTCCCTCTTCGTCAACAATCTTGGTTTTCCAACCGAATCCAGCCTTTCCGATGGCACCGACCTTGTTGACATTTTCCATACCGAGATGAACACAGCCGGGGCCGGTTGACTCAGAGAGTCCGTAGTTGGTGTCATATTTGTGGTGAGGGAAGTACTGCAGCCAGCGCTTTATAAGGCTGGGCGGAATGGGCTGTGCACCTATGTGCATCAGTCTCCACTGGCTAAGCTTGTAGTCCTCGAGCTTAAGCTTTCCGGCATCGAGAGCAGCGAGGATGTCCTGTGCCCAGGGAACAAGTAACCAAACAATTGTGCAATGCTCCTCGGAAACAGCCTTAAATACTGCCTCGGGTGAATGACCTTTTAAAAGAACCGCACGGCTGCCTGTAAAGAGTGAGCCAAACCAGTGCATCTTTGCTCCCGTATGATAAAGAGGAGGGATGCAAAGGAAGTTGTCTTCGTGTGTGGTTTCATGGTGTGTGGCTTCCATTTTTGCAGACTGCATAAGCGCAGTATGGATATGAAGGATAGCCTTGGGGAAACCTGTGGTACCCGATGAGAAATATATAGCGGCATTGTCGCTGTCCTCTACAAGCACTCTGGGTGCGGTAGAAGATGCGTTAGAAACCTGACGGAAATAATCCTCCGCATATGAAGGGCACTGATCTCCCACAAAGTAGAGGAGCATATTCTTTTTAATCTTTGATGCAATGTCCTCGATACGTCCGATAAATTCGGGACCGTAAAAGAGAACGTCGGAGTCCGATGACTTCAAGCAGTAATCGATCTCAGCGGCATCAAATCTGAAGTTTAAAGGAACGGCAACCGCTCCGGCCTTTAATATACCAAAATAGATAGGGAGCCACTCAAGGCAGTTCATAAGAAGAATCGCACATTTCTGATTCTTTTTGATGCCCATGTCTATAAGCATATTTGCTACACGGTTGGCTTTCTCGTCAAATACCGACCATGTGATCTGGCGCCTGTAATATGAGGGCTCGGTGGGCTGGATAAGCTCGTACTCCTTCCAGGTAACACGCTGCTCTTCGGTTATCTCGGGATTAATCTCAACCAGGGCAACTTCGTCACCGTATAATTTACTGTTTCTTTCCAGCAAATCTGTAATAGGCATTGGTTTACTCCTCTGTAATGATTATATTTTTCGCTTCTTGAACGCTTTAAAGCGCTAAATCAAATCATACCTTGTTTTACAGAAAAAGTCAATTGCGTACGTGTTTATCAAACCTTGATTATATTCATATCTCCGAATGAGACGCTGCCGTTTATTATGCATTTAGGTCCGTTTTCATCTCCGGGTGTGGAAGATGCCTTGTCATCGCAATCACCCATGGACACGGATACTTTGTTTATAACATTCCATGATCTGGGGATATAGATGTTCATTTCTCCGAAAGCAACTCTGGCCTGAATATCTACTTCGCCGCAGGGAACCTGTGCTTTATCAAAGTACACGGAAAGCTCACCGAATTCGGATGAAAGATCGGCTTTTTTCAGATTGGGAGAGCTTATATACTTTGATGCTGAACCCATCTTTAATGAATGAAAAACATATTCGCTGTCATCATAGGAAGCTTCTTTGTTTTTGGTATCCGAGTCGTAGTTAAAATTGAAAGTGGTATTATTACCGTTGTCACCCGAGTTAATATGCTTGTTTACATTCTTTTTAAAATGCTTTTTGATCCAGTGTGAAGGAAAAAGCTTTTCAAAAGCTATGGTAAGGAGCAGTGCAACTATAAGAACAATCCAGGGGGTGATGGCTGTAATTCCCAGCACATCATCAAAGATTATGCAAAGTACCGCAAGTGGGAAAAATATTCCGGGGTAGAAAAAGTCCCATATGCTGTGAAATATTATTACTACCATAATAGCTGCAACGATAAGTCCCCAGGTGCTTACTCCGGCAAGCGAAAAGGGGAAAACGATGATTTCCATTTTCCAAAGTATAAGGCAGGCCGCAAGTGCCAGTAAAAGAAGTGCTGTCAAAATGTTTTTTACTCTTGATCTCATATTATATCTCCTCATAATAAATTGTATGTTTAATCAAATAAGGTTTACATAAGTTGATAAAATCGGTTTACATAATTACGGCCTCATGTTTTCCTTAAGTGCTTTGTAATAGTTACGTGAACAGTAAACGGTTTTATGTGTCCCCCCGAATTCGACCTTGCTGGCACCGGTAAGGTTTTTCGTTATGGAATAAACCTTGTGGGTGTTAAGGATGGTCGATTTCGATATCCTCATAAAATACGCCGGTAGCATTTCTTCCAGTTCGTAAAGCTTGTAGTGGACTTCGAACTCGTCCTTGACGGTATGGGCCCTTATACAACCGTCGGATGTTTCAAAGAAAAGTACGTTGCTCACGGGGAAGAAGTACTCTGCATCGCCCTTAAAGAAACTGATCTGCAGTCCGAGTTTTCCTGTGTTTGACAGAAGCTTTTGAAGCTCTAAAACGGACTGGTTTACTTCCGGGCATTTAATTGTCACCTCGCATTCATCGATGCTTGGCTCGATTTCAATTTTTATTTTTATGCTGTCCATGGTTTTATTATACACAAATGATTTTTAAAGAAAACAGATTTTAAGCAAGAGGTAAGAATATCGAACCAAGAAGTAAGTTTTTTTGGCTAAAGTGCTTATAACCTGCTTTTTAACCTTGAATAAATGATATTATTTTGCTATTATCATAGGTAGGCAATTTAGCGATTTAAAGGATTAAAGATATTGATAATCGTTTGTGAAGAAGACGATTTTGAATATTATTCATTTTATATGAAGAAAATATGTATATCGGAGGTTTGTGATGGAAAACAACAGCAAACAGCTTATGCTCGGAAATAAAGCTATTGCCCGCGGACTCTACGAGGCCGGAGTTTGTTTTATTTCCAGTTATCCCGGAACGCCCAGTACAGAAGTAACCGAGGAAGCTGCAAAATACGACGACATCTATTGTGAGTGGGCACCTAACGAAAAAGTTGCAATGGAGGCGGCATTCGGAGCCAGCCTTGCGGGCAGAAGGTCTTTTTGTGCGCAAAAGCACGTCGGACTTAATGTTGCCGCAGATCCTCTTTACACTATGTCTTATACCGGTGTAAATGCGGGAATGATTGTGCTTGTAGCGGACGATCCCGGAATGCACTCGTCACAAAACGAGCAGGACTCACGTTATCATGCCATTGCCTCAAAAGTTCCTATGATAGAGCCTGCGGATTCTGAGGAAGCACTCGAGTTTACAAAGCTTGCTTTCGATATTTCCGAAAAATTTGATACTCCCGTAATCATTAAAATGTGCACCAGAGTTGCTCATTCTCAGTCTGTTGTAGAGACTTCCGAGCGCAAGGTGCCAGAATTTGATTACGAAAAAAATATCGCAAAATATGTTATGATGCCCGGCAATGCCAAAAAGCGTCATCCTTTTGTGGAAGAGAGAACCGAAAAGCTCCGTGAGTATGCTGAAAACTCTCCTTTAAACAAAATAGTTATGGGCGGAACCCAGTTTGGTATCATCACATCATCCACTTCATATCAGTATGTTCGCGAGGTTTTTGGCGATGATGTGAGCGTTTTAAAGCTCGGAATGGTTAATCCCCTTCCCGTTAAGCTTATACAGGATTTTGCATCAAAGGTTGATAAGCTTTTTGTCGTTGAGGAGCTTGATCCTATTATAGAAAACCATGTAAAGAGCCTTGGAATAGAAGTCCAGGGTAAGGAGCTTTTGCCCATCTGCGATGAGTTCTCACAGAACCTTATCGCAAAAGCTTTCGGAAAAGAAGTCGATGAAGGAAAGGCTTTAGAGGATGCCATTCCCGGCAGACCTCCGGTTATGTGTGCAGGATGCCCTCACAGAGGACTTTTCTATACTCTTAAGAAAAATAAGTGCACGGTACTCGGAGACATCGGATGCTACACACTCGGCGCCGTTCCTCCTTTATCTACAATAGAGATGACTCTTTGCATGGGTGCATCCATCAGCGCACTTCACGGATTTAACAAGGTTGGCGGTTCCGATGCCGAGAAGCACACTGTTGCCGTAATCGGAGACTCAACCTTCATGCATTCCGGAATGACCGGACTTGCGAATATCGCATATAACCAGACCAATTCAACGGTTATCATCCTTGACAATTCCATCACCGGTATGACGGGACATCAGCAAAATCCCACAACCGGATACAATATCAAGGGTGATCCCGCAGGAAAGATAGATTTAGAGGCGCTTGTAAAGGCTATGGGTATTGAACATGTAAGAGTGGTTGATCCCTATAATCTTGAAGAGTGTGACAGAGTAATAAAAGAAGAGCTTGCAATCGAGGCACCGTCGGTTATTATTTCAAGACGTCCCTGTGCTCTCCTTAAATATGTTAAGCACAATCCCCCTCTTAAGTGCAACAGAGAAAAGTGCGTAGGATGTAAGGCATGCATGAGCATCGGTTGTCCCGCAATCTCCATGAAGGACGGAAAGGTTGTAATTGATGAGACCCTTTGCGTAGGCTGCGGCGTATGTACTCAGCTTTGTAAGTTTGGTGCACTTTGCGGAGAGTGATAGGAGGATATATTTGATGGATACAAAAAATATTATGATCGTAGGCGTGGGCGGTCAGGGCTCGCTGCTTGCAAGTAAGATACTCGGACATCTGCTTCTTTCACAGGGATATGACGTAAAGGTTTCTGAGGTTCACGGAATGAGCCAGAGAGGCGGAAGCGTTGTAACTTATGTACGCTACGGCGATAAGGTTTATTCTCCCGTGATTGATAAAGGTGAGGCTGATTACATTGTTTCCTTTGAAATACTTGAGGC
>JAIKXH010000029.1 GCA_024684215.1 Lachnospiraceae bacterium | reverse complement strand
CGAACGATGGTCTTTTTATCCTCCATGGAAAACATCCAGATACAGAAATCCTTGGTCTTGTACTTTTCACGGAACTGCTCACAGGGAAGTCCCAAAAGTGAAAGCGCAATCTCATCACCGTACACTTCGTGGTCATGCTTTGCAATCTCTACAGCCTCATCGTTAAACAAAGAAGCGTATGTCATCTGAATAGTACATTTAAGGCCGTTTTCATGTGCAAGACGCTGCTGAGTTTTGAAAATATCCAAAGACTCGTTAATCAAAACCTTGTCTCCGATATCCTCTTCCTTGCCCTGTCCCGTCACGGTAGCGGAATACTCCGGAACCATCTCGGGACGATGGATAACATTAAGAATAAATTTGTCCATCAAAAATCCTCCGGTTTTAGCAGGTTTTTACCCGCAGTTTTAAAAAAATTTCACAGTGATATCAGATTGCGCAATCCCTTTATTTATCGTTGCGCAATCGGTTGCTCTAGCGTGAGTATAGCATTCTGCGTTCCCTATGTCAAGCGGATATATAACTAAATATTTAATAAAACTATCCGATATATAAATTGACATATTTTGCGCATGGAAGCGCTTTTTACAAAATATTGTTTTCAATTTGCGTCAAGGAGGATGCTTATGGGAAATATCAGAAAGATCGGCTTTTCCAAAGTCGGTATAATCCAAAATCAGAAACAAAATAATCTGTTATATACAAATAAGGCAAAGGCCGCGGTTTCCGGCCTCTCTTCCGCATGCAAAAAAACAAGTACATATAATAATTCCTCCGGCGCCATGGCTGTAAAGGACCTTAAGCGTATGGCTAAATGCGCCAACAAAAGCGATCTTACAGGTGCTTCTAAATCTCAAAACACCTCTTCATTATTTAGCGGAAATTACGCACAGTCTTTACAGGAAACCAGAGCAAATAAGAAAAAATCAAATCTTGCTTTAAAAAGACTTCAATATAATTTCAAAAAAGTATCTACGGAAATCATAAGAAGTAAGACCTCCCTTGCTGCAAAATCCGCCGCAAGAAAGGCCCGCAGTGAGGTACTTCGTTTAAAAAGGCAAATGCGCAGCGGTAATTACGACACCGAAGAGATTCAGGCAGCTATTGTTCACGCCAAGGCCATGGAACGTGTTGCCAAGAAAAAGGCCGCCCATTTGCAACAGGAAGAGATGATTGAAGTTACGGATGACGGCTCCGAAACAATGTCATTAAAGGATGCTTTTAAAATTGAAGAAGGACAAATGAAAAGACTGAGCGATGAGGAACAGTCTGACCTTTCTTCAGAAGATATGGCCAAGCTCTCAGCAGAAGATATGGCTGAATTTTCGCCTGAACAAATGTCTGATAGTGCTGATATTATGCCTGAACAAATGTCGGATATGGCTGAACTTGCTTTAGAAGATATGTCAGAGATTTCTGAGATTATGACGGAGCAAATGGCTGTACAAATGTCTGAGCAGATGTCGGAAATGATGTATGAAATGATGGACGTTTTGCAGGAGCAAATGGCTGAAATGATGGAGCAATTTGACCTTATGGAAATGCTCTCCGCTCCCGTCGGAAAAATGAATGAAGAAGATTTTAAAATGCTTAAAACAAAGCACAGAGGCGATGAAATGAAAGAAATCGCAAAAGCCGACAAAGAATATCTGAAGGTTATTTTTAAAAAAATGTCGGATACAGGTAAAGCTTCTGCTTCGCCCGTATCCGGCAGTCAAAATACTTCCCCTGATTCCGGAATCTCTAATCTCGGAATTTCTAATTCAGGAATCCCCGATACGGGATTCTCCGATCCGGGAGTAAGTATCGATATATCTCTCTAGTCATAATTTCAGCCTGCACAGTCGCAGCTTCTGGCATCCACACTGACAAGCCTGCAGCCTTCCTTGTACCCTTCGGCAGCAAGGCCGGATTTAATTACCTTGTTCCACTCCGCGCCGGAAAGCTCTAAAATCGTACCGTCCTCAAATGTAACGGTACAGGCTTTTTCCGCACAGGTTTCGGTACCGCAGGCTATACGATACATATTTTTTCTGCTTATCGCTCCTATATCTTCAAGAGTATTTATCATTCTGTAAACTGTTGCGCTGCCGATAGTCTTGTCAATCTTTGACGCCTTATAAAATATCTCCTTGCAGCTTGAGCACTCCTCCTCAAGAATAACATCCAAAAGCATAAGACGCTGTTTAGTAATTCTACATCCTCTGTCCCTAAGTCTCTGTACAATTATATCCTTTTGCATATTGGTAACCATCTTCGCCATGTGTTAGTCCTTTCTAACCCTCATATATAAAGGCATGCTTAACTTAATTTTTACATACCCCTTAAATCTTTCAAAGAATATGCTCTGATGCCTTTATAAAGCAGCAGATGCCTCTTTAGGTTTTACTATTCCTACCAGCTGAGCACTTCGTGACCGTCCTCGGTAACAAGCACCATAATCTCCCACTGCGCGGAATTTTTTCCGTCAGCGGTAGTTACTTCCCAACCGTTTTCCTTATTTGTCTTTATCTTTTCCTTGCCAAGGTTAACCATCGGTTCGATAGTAAATATCATTCCGGGTACAAGAAGCATATCGGTACCGGCTTTGGTATGATAACCTACCCATGGATCCTCGTGGAATTCGAGTCCTACGCCGTGTCCTCCAATCTCGCGAACAACAGTATAGCCTCTGTCATAGCAATAATCATGAACTGCCTGACCCATATCTCCCAAAAAGCCCCAAGGCTTAACCTGCTCAAGTCCTGCATATACGGATTCCCTTGTCACTTCAACAAGCTTTTTATTTTCCTCGCTGACATTGCCGATGCAATACATTCTTGACGAATCGGAAAAATATCCGTCTAAAATGGTGGAACAATCAACATTTACGATATCTCCGTCCTTAAGATAAACACCCTTGTGAGGAAATCCGTGACAAACCTGATCGTTTACAGAAGTACAAACGCTGTAAGGATATCCCTCGTAATTAAGAGGAGCAGGGATTGCTCCGGCTCCGTAGGTAATATCGTTAACTATATCATTAATCTTTGAAAGCTCCATTCCTTCACATATCTCTTTATCTATGGTATCAAGGATCTGAACATTAATCTTACAGCTTTCCTTGATTTTCTCAATCTGTTCGGGTGTCTTTATAATCTCATGGTCCGGGACTCTCGCACCTGCAAGAGCATACTTTTTAATCTTAGCATCAAATGCCTCATGGCACTGTTTATATTTCTTTCCGCTGCCGCACCAGCAGGGATCGTTTCTGCCTATCTTAACCATAAAAATCGCCTCTGTATTAATTCTCATTTATATAATATGTATGTCTACATGATACCCGTTATCAATAACGCTAATGGTTAGTTTATACTAACAAACTTTAAATGTCAATATATACTTGAAAATTGTGGTTAATAAGTTATAATAATACTATATGTTGTGGTTTCACTTTTTCAAACAGGAGATTATATGTATTACGGAGTAATAAAGAAAAACGATATAGCAAACGGCCCCGGAGTACGTGTTAACCTTTTTGTCAGCGGTTGTACCCATAAGTGCGAGGAGTGCTTTAACGCCGATACCTGGGATTTTAAATATGGACAGGAATATACAAAAAAACAGACCGATGAAATTCTGGAAGCATTAAAACCGGAATACGTAGCAGGAATGACTTTTTTGGGCGGAGAGCCTATGGAATGCGCCAACCGTGGAGTAGTGCTTGATTTATCGAGACAGATTAAATCACTGTATCCATATAAAACCATTTGGATTTACAGCGGCTATCTTGTGGAGGAACTTATGGCCAGAGCCGGAATATGGACTCCGGATAAAGTTCCTACTTACGATGAAGTACCGAGAAACCGTGTCCTTCCCGATTATGAGCCTGCCCCCGATGCTGCTTCGCTCGCAGAGCTTTTAAAGCTCACCGACGTTATCGTAGACGGCGAATTTATGAAAGAAAAAAAGAACCTGAGATTAAAATTCAGAGGTTCTGAAAATCAAAGAATCATAGATATGAAAGAAACCATTAAATCAGGTAAAATCGTACTTGCGGATTATCCCGACAGATAGATTCTGTTTTAACATCCGTAACCCATACACATACCGCCGCTTCCGCAGCAAAGATTACAGATAAGGTTTGCTATACATATTCTGGTACAGATTTTTGAAGTACTGCTCTGACTGTAGCCATAACTGGTCTGACGCTGCGAGTACCAGTTAGAACCGTTTTGCAATTGCTCCAAAAGCCTTCTGTACTCGAAATTATTGGGCTCTAAAGCCACAGCCTTGCCGGCATGATCAAGTGCGGAAACCGAATTTCCAAGATAAGCATGCGCTGTCGCACTGTAAAAATACCATCTCGCATTTCTGAGTTCTTCCTCAATATCATCGAGAGTATTTCTTGCTTCTTTGTAATATCCGCTTCTAATATAATTGCCAGCAGCACGAAGTCTGGGCTCTTCTTCATAACCGGTCTGGGAATTGGTATTTCTGTATCCTCCGAAACCGCCAAAAGGTCCATAATCATTATAACTGTACTCGAATCCACTCCTATAGCCGCTACCATACCCGGAAGAACTTCCGCCATATGCGGAAGATCCTCCGTAATTACCGGTATAGCCTTCTGTGCGTTCCTTCATTATCTGCTGATATGCGGCCTGAATCTGTTTAAATTTTTCCTCTGCCTGTGCCTTGTTAGGATTATTAACATTCGCATCGGGGTGATACTTTCGGCTGAGGGTCCTATATGCTTTTTTGATTTCTTCTTCGGTGGCGCTTCTGCTTACGCCCAGAATCTGATAAGGATCCATATTATTTCCTTCTGTCTCTGGCTATCTCGTATTTTCCCCAAACTCCGGAATAGAGAATATTTCTGAGTATTTCAACATTTTCAATGATTGGTAACATCTCAAACTGTTTGCAACATTCCGACATGATAATTGTCAGAATCTGCTTTATTTCTTCGTCAAACTCGGGACCGGCTGCCCTTTCTTTGAATGGATTAAACTTTTTCTTTTTAATATCTTTTTCAAGATCGTCATATGCATCGAGGATATAAATAAATTTTCCGAGATAATACCCCAGATTTCCAAGGGTTTCTGACCATTCGTCAGGTCTTGGTACCAAAATATCTCTCATTACTTCCCCGAAAAGTCCGGAAATACGGTCTACGTCACGACTTTCATTTTTTTCCAGTTCTGCTATCCATGCAAGATTGTCCTTTATCCGGTTTTCTTTTTCTCTGTACAGTCTTCTTTTTTTGCGGCTGAGCTTTCTGAGCATACACCCAAACATCGCCCTGTCCGCTCTTTTGTCGTCATTCCAGTCATCTTCGCATTTGTATAACGTAAGTATGACATTCATATCGGCTATATAGTCAACAACCGGACTGCAGATATAATCATGCTTTTCAAACGGATGCGCTATACATGCACATCTTTTAACTGCCATATCGGGCTCGTACAGTGATGAAAGAAGTATTGCCGCAAAGGTCATATCATAGCTGAGGGTCAGTTGCCCCATAGCACCGTAACGTTTTAACAGACTTTGACACAGCCCGCAATAGTATGCGTGGTAAACATCAAACTCTTTAAATTTCATCTCGGCTTTATTTATAGTAATATAACCAAACATAGCATTTCTCCGAGCGTACGACGCTTAACTCTTTCTAATAAACTGCTCACCGCATTTGCGACATCTTATCTCAATCTTTCCTCTGCCCCTGGGTACGCGCAACTTCTGTCCGCATTTGGGGCATTTAAAAACCTTGTATTTTCTTCCTTCGGTAAAAGTATATTTAATCTTTGCGCCGAGGTTTCTCGCCCATGCGGTATTTCTTATAAACCACATGTTTTCCTTGTACCTGGCTGCTCTGTTTTTGCTGAACATTCTAAAATACTCATAACCGATGATAGCGAATGCGGCAATATATACATACGGAATTGTAAATAGTGATACCGTAAAAAGTATAAGTGCAAGTACCATCAAAAACATTCCGAAGCTGTCCTGACCATATCTGCCGTACATTACTCTCTGTAACCAATTCCTGAATTTGTTCATAAAAATTACCTCCAAATTCGCATAAAACAAATGTAGTCGAATCGGAGGTAAATCTCAATTAAATAAATATAAAATTTTATTAAAATTTCAAAAATAATTCGCGAATCTATAACAATAGTTCAATCATGCAATCTGTGAACCATTCTAAAGGCCGTTTCATATTGATTAATTAAAGCGGAATTGTGGGCAAAAAACACTATTCCGTCCGTGGAAGCAACTATTTCTTCCAAAACGCTTCCGTCAAAGGGATTTATTATCTCTGCCATCTTCTGCCCGTACTGAACATACTCGCCGCACTCTACCTTGCCTTTAAATATTCCTGCCTTCTCGGTATAAACATCGGTTAGATCCTCGTCCTTGAGTACATGGCTTATATAGCCTGAGTGACACTCGTATTTGATTATACCCATTCTGGTAAGAAATCTTAATACTGCCGATATTGCGCTATTGGTACACTTTTCGTCAAGCTGCTCTTTAGCTTTGGTATAAATGGTAAACGCTGAGCTTGTCTCGGTAGACATGTTGTAATTAAGGGTAGCCGTATCTGTAGGAAGAGGCTTTTTAACAACCACATAAGGCAATCCGAAAAGATTGGCAAGAGAAACGTTTTGATATCCGGTTTCGGTCATTCTGACATGAGGAACGCACTGAGCGCGCTCATAAAATGAAGTAAACTGGATTTCGTAAGTATATTCCTTTATCTTTTCAAAGAGTCCTCCGGTAAGCCTTGTTATAGGCTCTCCATAATCATTTCCGGGAAATGACGTGTTTATATCAAGGTTTTTAACTCCAAAAAAATCCTTTGACAGATTAAAGGCATACTCATTGATACACGGAATAACCATAATCTGCTTATCGTTAGCGATAACTCCAAGTTTTTCAAGCTCTGTAAGCTTTTTAACAAGCTGAGAGCAAATATAAAGCTGCTGGTACTCGTTTCCTCTCGAAGGGCCGACAATACAGGCACTCTTTTCACCCGATCCGAAAACATAGCCCTTAACCTGCATATCATCTCTGTATATGGACTTAAAACTGTATAAATCAACTATCTGCATATCTCCACCACACTTCCGATTTTAATTATTATACATAATCGGACACAGAATATTTTTCGGTACTGTTTTAGAACGCTCCGGTTAAAATTCTTGCAAGCAGGTCGCCTTCGCTAACCACCGGATATATTCTCTGAGTAAATAAAAGTCCGGGCTGTTCCGAAACAACATCCATAAGCTTTTCTCCGATAAAAGGATCAAATATCTCGCCTATGATATCTCCTGCTTTAACGAAATGGTTGTGCTCGGTAAGCGGGATAAATATTCCGGCTTTTTCGCTTCTGATAAATTCTACCGAACCATCACTCGATATGGCTGGGAGCTGAGTCCTCGGTCTTGTACCCATCCACATTCCAAGCTCACACATTATATTAAAAATCCCGTCCACTATCTGGTCACCGTATGGTTTGTTTATCTGATGTCCCTGTCCCATCTCTATAACCATGGTAGGTACTCCAAGTATATTAAGTGAATGGGCAAGCGTGGACTCATGCACCGTTGCGGTAGCATTCATCCATATCATATCCGCATTTGTAAGCTTTGCAAAAGGAAGCAGATTATCCGCAAAGTCCTCGCTTAATCTTACCTGTGGTATCTCTCTGACAAAGATATCACTGGCATGGATATCCAAACATAGATCCGATCCGAGAACACTTTCTACAACTCCGCTTGTCACCCTGTCAATAAGGTCTCCGGAGCTGCTGCCGGGGAATGACCTGTTTAAATCCCTGTTAAAAAGAGGACTGTTTTTGCTGGCCATATCAATTCCGAAAGGATTTATAGCGGGATAAATATCTACAATTCCCATGAGATTTTCAGGCTCTAAGGCTATCCTTCTTGCCAGCTCATAGCATATGTACTGCCCCTCAAGTTCATCACCGTGAGTTCCGCTGACTATGGATATTCTGCCGGGAGAATTTATCTCCGAACATGGCATTATTCTGTTTCTGTATATTGTTAATTTCTCTCCCACAGGGAGCTCATATTCAAGTACAATCTCTTTCATCTTCCACCTCAAGCCATAAAGCGAAAAAAGCAGGAGAAAAACCTCCTGCCTGTTTTTACGTTATATAAAGCTTTTATGATTAGTTTTCGGATTTGTCCTCAACACCAAGGGTATTTAAGATATAGATAAACTGCTTATCTATCATCTCTGCTGAAATTCCGATAGTCAGAGACATAATCTTTAATCCTTCAAGGACCAACATAATATTTGTAGCCGCTTCCCCGGGTTTATCGCAGATAAGCTCGTCACTCTCAACACCTATCTCTATAACCCTCTGCAATACCTTTTGAGCGGAATCGTAATCCTTTTTGTAAGAATCTTCCTTACGCTCAGGTCTCTCCTGGAAATAGAATTCATAAGTAGCCTTAATAAGAGAATTTCTCTTGCGAAGGATCTCCTTTTTCTGCTCTACAAGGAACATAACAAGAATCTCTGCTGCGGTAGAATCCTCTGAAACCCTGCCGTTAAATATATCTTCGCTTTCCTGTTCTTTTTTAAGTATCTCAAGAAAAAGCGATCTGGTTGAATCAAAATATAAATACAAGCCACCACGGCTGATCTCGCAAGCATCAACAATGTCCTTCATGGTTACGTCCTTATAACCCTTCTGGGCAAATACCTCACGTGCTTTCTCTATAATGTACTGCTTTTTCCTGACCGATTTGTCACCCATTTACGGAAAATCCCCTTCTTTAAGTCTGTATATCAAATCCTCAAATATTAATCAAAATAACAATTCAACAGCAAAACTATCTCGTAAGATTTCTCTCTGCATTCCACTCTGTAACAATTTCAAGCATCTTTGAAACGCACAGATAAAAAATCCTCTCAGATACGCCCTGACTCCACAGAACCGCTCTGGTCCTGCCGCCAAGCACATACTTTGACAATATACCGCACAAAATATCCCAATTCCTGTAATCGCATTCCGCGATAGCTTTTCTCTCATCCTCGGGAGTTTTGATATTTTTACGGGTAAAAACATATAAATAGTTTCTATCCATGAGAGCGGACGCAGACGCCTCTTTTATAAACGACATAAGTGTCGCATCATATACGGGAACAGCAAGTGCTCCGGGACCGTCAAGTCCGTTTCCCCTGTACATTGAGGACGCAGTCTTTCCTGAAGCCTGTTCAAACCAGGGAAGGTAACGCACAAGAGGTTCCAGCTCTCTGCGATACTCCGCCATTTTTTCTCTCATATATTCGGTATCGTTTTCTTGCATATAACTCACCTTTCGTAGCTGTCAACTATAATAATAACACCAAAAGTGACACAAGTGTTATCATTTTATCATAAAATATTACAAAAGTATATATTTTTTATGACTCTTCTGCAATTATGTCCGCTACATATACGCCGCTGGCAGATGCATGTGAAAGCGAATGAGTAACACCGCTTCCGTCTCCTATGATAAAGAGGCCGGGGTAATTGCACTCAAGGCGTTCGTTTAATTTAACTTCCATATTGTAGAATTTAACCTCTACGCCATAGAGAAGTGTATCGTCATTGGCGGTACCCGGAGCAATACGGTCGAGCGCGTATATCATCTCAATGATTCCGTCAAGAATTCTCTTGGGAAGAACAAGCGAAAGATCACCGGGAGTAGCCGCAAGTGTGGGCTGTATGGTTCCCTCGTCAATACGCTTCTGATTACTTCTTCTTCCTCTCTCGAGATCTCCGAAACGCTGTACGATTACACCGCCTCCAAGCATATTTGAAAGTCTGGCGATTGATTCACCGTATCCGTTTGAATCCTTGAAAGGCTCTGAAAAATGCTTTGCAACAAGAAGCGCAAAGTTGGTATTATTGGTCTTTTTGGAAGGATCCTCAAAGCTGTGTCCGTTAACTGTAACGATTCCGTTGGTGTTCTCATTAACAACGATACCGTTGGGATTCATACAGAATGTTCTAACCGCATCCTCAAATTTAGCGGTACGGTAAACGATCTTACTCTCATAGAGTTTATCTGTAAGGTGTGAGAAGATCTCAGCGGGGATCTCCACTCTGACACCTATATCAACACGGTTGGAGCTTGTGGGGATTCCCATCTTTTTGCAGACGCTCTCCATCCACTTAGATCCGCTTCTTCCGACGGAGACGACGCACTTTTTACACTCGTCGAATTCGCCCTCGCCGTATATAACTTTATATCCTCCCTCGGTCTGTTCGATATCGCTTACGGGAGTCTTGAATTTAAAGTCAACCTTGTCCTTGAGCTCATCATAAAGCTTTCCGAGAACGATATAGTTGATATCGGTTCCCAAATGTCTCACGGAAGCATCGAGAAGGGTCAGCTTATTTTGCATGCAAAGCTTTTTAAATTCGCTGCCCGCGGTTGTAAACATATGTGTGTTTTCTCCACCGTGAGAAACATTGATCTCATCAACATAGTTCATAAGCTCAAGTGCCTTTTGTTTACCGATGTATTCATGGAGAGTTCCTCCGAAATCGTTGGTAATATTATATTTACCGTCAGAGAAAGCTCCCGCACCGCCAAATCCGTTCATAATGGCACAGGTCTTACATTTTATACATGATTTTACTTTGTCACCGTCAATGGGACAGTGGCGCTCCTCTAAGGGATAACCGGTCTCGAATACCGCTACTTTAAGATTAGGTGCTTTTTTTGTCAGCTCATAAGCGGAGAAAATACCGCCGGGGCCGGCACCTATTATTATTACGTCATATTTCATCAGCGTACTCCTTATAACAAGTCTTCTTCTATACTCAAACTAAGTATTCAGACTTAATACTCGAACTAAATACTCATATTTTATTATTCAAATTAAATACTCGAATAAACATTCATAAAGCGCATAATGCCTGAAATGCATCTCTTTTGGTGGTTAGCGGCTCTCAAGCGCCTGCTTTATATCTTCCTTCATAGCAAGCACTGCTGCCCTCGAAGCATCCGCATATCCGGTCTCTCCAAATTTTGCGTACTGCTCTTGTTTATATGCGGCGATAATTCCTCTGGATGAATTGATGATAGCGCCCAGACCATCCTCATTAAAGAAGTGTACAAGGTCTGCGCCCTTTCCGCCCTGCGCTCCGTAACCGGGAACAAGAATAAATGATTTGGGCATGATCTTGCGAAGGATTTTGCCCTGCTCGGGATATGTAGCGCCCACAACGGCTCCCACATAGCTGTATTTGTCTCCCATGCAGCTACTGCCCCACTCGGCAACCTTTTCTCCGACAAGCTCGTATAAAGGTCTGCCGTCACAGATTCTGTCCTGGAACTCTCCGCTTGAGGGATTTGAGGTCTTTACAAGAATGAAAAGTCCCTTCTTTTCCTCAGCGCAGATCTTGATAAAAGGATTGACACCGTCCGAACCAAGATAAGGATTTACGGTAACAAAGTCCTCATCAAATCCGTAGAATGAATTCGATCCGACAGCTACCTTTCCGAGGTGTCCTACCGCGTATGCTTCGGAAGTGGAACCAATATCTCCTCTTTTAATGTCTCCGATAACTACAAGACCTTTTTCCTTGCAGTAATCAACAGTCTTTTTAAAAGCAATCATTCCGGGAATACCAAACTGCTCATACATAGCAACCTGGGGCTTTACGGCGGGCACAAGGTCGTAAATGGCATCAACGATTCCTTTGTTGTACTGCCAGATAGCTTCTGCAGCTCCTTCCAATGTCTCTCCGAGTTCGGAAAAAGCTTTCTTTTGTATATATTCAGGAACGAATTTCATCATGGGATCAAGTCCCACAACTATCGGAGCCTGGGTTTTTTCAATTTTTTCAATAAGCTTATTAATCATAATCAATTCCTTTAAATTTTATCTTGTCTGTAAAAATATCTGTTCTCTGAGGGCTTCCTCGTCTGCAGGATACCCATCCAGATATGCATTTATAAGTGCCTGCGCCTTTTTGAATTCTCCGAGATATTCGTATGCTACAATCTCGTTAAAACTGAGGCTTTTCATACATGTCTGATCGCCCGTCTGCATTCCGGACTGAATGCTCTCAAGCGCACCTTCATAATCACCCATAGCCATTTTGCAGAGTGCAAGCTGATTATACACTGCAGCGGCATCAGGTTTTCTGGCCAAATAACTCTCATAAACATTTGAAGCATAATTGTATTCACCGACAGCCTCGTAGGATCTGCCCAGATACAAGGATGCTTCGGCATCATCACCGTTCGCGCTTCTGGCCTCCTCCAAAGAAGCCGCCGCCGTCTGGTACCGGCCCAGATAATAATAAATTTTTCCTTCGTTAAGCGAAGAAATGGTCTTTCCTCCCTCGGAAAGAGCAAAGTTTAAATATTCCTCCCCCGCCTGGGTATATCCGTTATCGGCAAGGGCCTTGTAGATGTTTATAAACATCTCGATGTCTTTGGGTGAAAGCTGTACCGCCCGGTCAAAATCCTCCTTTGCAAGAGTATATGATTCCATAAGCAGTCTGACTTTACCCCTTAAATAATACGCTCTCGGTTCTTTCTCAAGTCCGATTATCGCGGTGTAAGTCTCCTCGGCAGACTCATAATCACCAAGGCCTATATATGCATCCGCGAGATAATAATTGATGTCAAAATCAACATCACCCACTATGCCTTTCGACAAGCTTAAGGATTCCAGAAAGGCATCCCTTGCAGCCTCATAGTCGGTCTGTCCCAAATAAGCAATCCCTCTGCCTCTGGCAATAAGCCTGGGATTTTCCCCGGCTTTTTGCGCATCGTCAAAAAGTACCAGCGCATCACTATATTGCAATGCGCTGATCTGCTGCATTCCTTCTTCAGTTTTCGTGTTAACGCTGCCACAGCCGACAAGAAAAATACATGCCATCGCCAGCAGTGCAGAAGGATAGAATTTTTTCATGAGTCATAGAATGTTAATTAAGATATTTTTCCGCTGATTATAACTGTGAAGTGCAGTGAGGGCAGCGGGTAGCCTCGATATCGATCTCGGTACGGCAATAAGGGCACATCTTTGTTGTGGGAGCTGCAGTCTCCTCCTCTGCCTTTTTCTTCTCAGAAAGCTTTCTCAAAGCATTGATTCCCTTTACAAGGAAGAAAAGTGCAAGTGCAGTAATAAGGAATGTAATAACAGCGGAAATGAAATTTCCAAACGCAAATACGGGGTAATCTACAGCCATACCCATATTTCTCATAAGGGTAACCCAGGGTAACTTAACGACAATGTTCATTCCGTCGAAACCGAATCCGCCGAAAATAGTGTTGATAAAAGGATTGAGTATATCATTTACAAGAGAATTTACTATTGCGGTAAATGCTCCGCCGATGATGATACCAACTGCCATATCAAGCACGTTGCCCCTGGTGATGAATTCCTTAAATTCGTTTAAAAATGCCGGTTTTTTTCCACTCATATTAATAACCTCCCAATAATCAGTTCATAACTGTTTCTAACTACCGAACCGTTAACGATAGCCTTTATAATTCTACCAATTTTAGACATTTGTATCAAGAGTTTTATGAAAATATACCAATTCGTTATGCTATTTTTTTACTTGACCGGATATAGTTTTTGCATTAATTTATTAAAAGTATTTTTTTGAGGGGAAATCATGAAAAGACCGATGTTTTTTTTGTGTCTTTTTATCGTGATCATAATAGGGAGTCTGAATATTTCCGGTGTTTTTTCTAAAGAAAAAAGCCCTCTGCTTTCCGGCAGGGACTTCGGTCTACTTAATATAAGCGCGCAAATCACGGATAAAGACGAATACTCTTATACTCTTAAATGTATTTCGGTATCGGGAGATACCGGGACTTTTTTTGATGCCTTTAAAGGCAAAAAGCTAAAGCTTCCCTTCTCCGAAACCATCCGTGACGATCTATATATAGGTCAAAGCATTGTTCTGTCCGGTAGCTTTAAAGCTTATGACCGGGCTTCTAATCCCGGTGAATTTGACAAAAGAAAATACTATCTTGAAAAGGATATATACGGAAAAATAACCGGCGGTGATATCAAAAAGGTCTCCGGAAAAAAGAGTTATATTCGCGGAAATCTGTATGAATTAAGGCTTGTTTTAAAGAAAAGGATCTACAGCGTCTTTCCCGAAAAGGAGGCTTCCGTTCTATGCGACCTTACCGTCGGAGATAAGGCGGGCGTTCTACCCGAGATCAAGGATCTCTATACCCGAAACGGTATAGCTCATATTCTTTCAATCTCAAATCTGCACATATCCATATTTGGGCTCGGACTTTACGAGGCCCTTAAAAGGCTGGGTGCGAAAGTACCCGCAGCTGCCGCCGGCACGGCATTTTTTCTTGTTTTCTATGCCTTTCTTAGTGGCATGAGCATCCCCGCCTTAAGATCTGTTTTGATGTTTCTCATCGCGCTTTTGGGAGACGTTCTTAAAAGAACACCCGATAAGCTGACTTCACTCGCACTTGTAGCCGTTATTATGCTGATTCCGGACCCGAGGGATCTTTTTTCCTGCGGATTTTTGCTCTCCTTCGGCTCGGTTTGCGGAATCATCTTTTTGTATCCTGCTCTAAAGCTTTGCGCAAAGGACATAGAAAGTCGCATACCCTACTCTTTATGGCTTAGAAAGGATTCTCACGTAAAAAGGTTTTTAGATTTTATCTGTCAGTCCCTTTTGATCTCTCTTTCCATCAGCCTTACCACGCTGCCTGTTATGCTGTATTATTTCTTCGAAATTCCCATCTACAGCGTATTTTTGAATCTGTTTATAGTTCCTCTCTTATCTGCCCTTTTGATCAGCGCATTTCTCGCTATGATCATCCCCGGCGGCGGCTTTCTCGGGACTATAGCCTATCTGGTACTTAAGTTTTATGAATTTATCTGCGGCGTATTCGACAATCTTCCCGGCAGGAGCTGGAATCCGGGGCGGGAAAACATATTATCCATTGTCATTTATTACTTTGTCTGGCTTCTCGTCATTTTGTACCCAAAAATGCGAAAAGACAAAATTTTAGATAAAAAGCTTAAAGGCAGGGCGAAAAGATATTTTAAGTTTGTCCCCGCTTTAGCCTTTTTGCTTCCCTTAATAATGGCTTACCCAAGGCTCAGGCCCAATACGCTTATAATGCTTGATGTAGGGCAGGGGGATTCTTTTATATATCTGTCCGATGTCCGAGAAGTCTTTACCTTTGACGGAGGATCCTCTTCCTACAAAGAGGTGGGAAAAAATGTCATTAAGCCGGCCCTTAAGTATTACGGCCTTTCAAATATAAAGGCAGCCTTTATCTCTCATCCTGACGAGGACCATTTTAACGGGATCTCGGAAATAGTTAAAAACCGGGACGCCTGGGGGATTGATGTAAAAAGCCTTGTACTTCCCTGCCCGGTAAAAGAAAATCCCGGAGAGGTACAAAATCTTATAGAAAACTGCTCGAAAGCGTCTTATAAAAAGAGTATTCCGGTCGCTTATATTTCTTTGGGAGATGAGTTTGAAAGCGGGCGAAACGAATTTATCTGCCTTCACCCGGACAAAGATAAAGAGCTTACTTCAACTAATGAATTTTCGGAGTGTTTCTACGTCAGTATCTCAGACAAGGTCAGTCTCATACTTACAGGAGATGTAGAAGGAGACGGGGAAAAGGCGTTTGCGGAAAGTCTTAGTGATCTTATAAATGCCGAAAAGTTGCAGGGAAGATTCACAATCCTAAAGGTAGCCCACCACGGCTCAAAGTACTCAACAAGTGAGGAATTTTTAAACCTTGCAGGTCCTAATATCGCCCTTATAAGCGCAGGTCGAGGCAACCTATACGGCCATCCTCATAAAGAGCTGACAAATAGGCTTAAAGAGCGGGGAATAAGTATCCTTGGAACGCAAGAAAACGGAGCAGTCACCATAAAGGTGCTGCCCCGCAGAATTGTCATAAATTCGTTTATTTAAGCAAGTTCTTTGCTCTTGGCAAAGCTGTGTATCCAGTCGGCTCTGAAATAGTAAATAAGAAATACTATTGCACTTGCACTCCAGGTAAGGGGATAAGCCCAGAAAATAACATTAACAACAGGGATTATCCGAACGATTATCGTGATGTATGTAATACGTAACAGACACCAGCTTGAGAGCATAACGATCATCGGAACCTTCGTTTTTCCAGCTCCTCTAAGGATTCCCGCAAGACAGTGGTTCAAGGCGAGGAGGCAGTAAAAGAGGCTCTCCGTCCTTGCCTGTCTTGTTCCTACAGCAATTACCTCGGCCTCGTTTGAAAACATCCGAAGGAGGAGCGGCGCCAGCAAAAATACAAGTACGCCTATAAGTTCGGCGCAGGAGACACTGATAATACTTCCGATCCTTGCGCCCTTTTTAACTCTGTCGTACTGGCCCGCGCCAAGGTTCTGGCTGACAAATGTGGTAAGAGCCATTGACATACAGGTGATGGGCAAAAATACAAAGCCTTCCAGCTTAAAGTAGCTTCCGCAGCCTGCCATGGCAACATCTCCAAAGGAGTTGATATTGGACTGAACCACAACGTTTCCGATGGCGATAACGCTGTTTTGAATACCTGTAGGGAAGCCGATCTTAAGCTCTTTATTAAGGGTCTCCCTGTCAATCCTAAGCTTACGGATATAGATCCTGTGGGGCCCGTCCACCCTTGTAAGGCGGATAAAAGCAAGAAGGGCGCTGACAAACTGCGCTATGATGGTAGCTGCAGCGGCACCTCCGATCCCGAATCCAAGGAATTTGACAAACAAAATATCAAGGACCGTATTGATAACCGTACTGACTATAAGATAGTACAGGGGATGCTTTGAATCGCCTACAGCCTGGAATACGCCACAGCAAGCGTTGTACATGACATTTCCAAGTCCGCCGAGGAAGTATATCCTGAAATATAAAACGGAGCTGGGCATAACGTTATCCGGAGTCCCCATCCATCCAAGGATGACAGGGGTTGCAAAAAATCCCACAACCGTAAGAGCTACGCCCATTATAAGGGCAAAGGTGATACCGGTATGGGCCGCTGTGCTGACGCCTTCAAAGTCTTTGGCGCCATATCTTTTGCCGATTATAACGCCTCCTCCCATAAAGAGTCCGGTTATAAATCCGACCATTAAAAAGATAAGGCTTCCCGCTGTACTTACGGCGGCAAGCGCTTCTTTTCCGAGTACATTTCCAACCACCACAGAATCAACAACGTTGTAAAGCTGCTGCAAGAGCTGACCCACAAAGAGAGGTATTGCAAATGTAATAAGTTTTTTGGTAATAGAGCCTTCTGTCATAATTGTTATTCCTTTTTATTCTAGACAACATTACCATTTTACGCCTAAAATAAAACTTTGCAATAACAATATATTTCACAGATGACCCCCCAACTCCGTCCCCGGGTGTCATTATGATCAGCCCGCTGCGAGTTTTTTCAGTTCATTTATATAGAGGTTCCCGAAGTCACTTATTATGTGATTCTTCTTTGTGATATAACCTATGGTTAGCGTATCTTCCTCTTTGAGCTTGATCGAAACAAACACGTCCTTTACCGCTATAGAGTCCGTCATTCCGCCGGTTCCGATGGCAAAGCCCCCAAGCATAGTCAGCACCTCGCAGGAAGTCGCCCTGTCCCCGGTCTTTATGACCTTTTTAAAATGGTAGCCGGACAAGGCTTCCTCCGAGAGGTAAAACTCGCTATCCCCCGTCTGGTCAAAAATAACGCAGGGGTAATCCTTTAACTGCTCAACAGAAAGTTCCTTTTCTCCGGAAAGAGGATGGTTCTTACTTAGATAAACGTATGTTGAGCAAACCTTTAAAGGATAAAAATCAAGATCGTACCCCTTTAGAAGCTTGCCGATGATATTCTTGTTGCTTTCAGCATAAGATAGCACACCTATCTCGCTTTTATAGTCCCGCACATTCTGAAGAACCTCTTCCGTCTTTGTCTCCTTGATAAGATAAGAGAAAGCATCTGAGTTTCTCTTTTTGATGGAATTGACAAAGGCATGTACGGCAAAGACGTAGTGCTGCATGGATATGGAGTAGTAATCCTTCTCGGGGTCGAGCTTTAAATACTTATGCTCCACAATCTCATACTGGCCGACTGCCTGTTTTGCCGATTCGAGAAACTCGCTTCCCGCCTCGGTAAGGTTTATACCCTTATTCGTACGTTCAAAAATCTTTATTCCAAGTTCTTCCTCAAGCTCCCTTACGGATGCAGACAGGGCGGGCTGCGAAACGTAAAGTTTGCTTGCCGCCTCTCGCATAGACGAAGACATTGAAATAACCACGATGTATTTAAGCTGTAAGATCGTCATACAGAGCCCCCTAAATAAAGTGAATTTACTCTTACTGCACTATAATAGCAAGATGATAAGAATCCTCAAAATACTCAGTTTCTATAGCTTGCGATAGGATGGGATTATACTTATAGGGCTTAAATATAATACTCAGGCTCTTTAATCTTAGCGTCCTTGAAAAATTCTTTATAGATCTTGGAACACACTGCCGCAAATTCAGGTGAACTCCTGTCTCTTTCCCTGGGAAGATCCACGTTTATTATCTTTCTCACACTGCCGGGTCTTGAAGAAAGTACAACCACCTTATCTCCGAGATAAACCGCTTCGTCGATGTCATGAGTTACAAGGATCATGGTTTTTCTTTCCGATTCCCAGATTCTTAAGATTTCATTTTGCATGTTTATCTTCGTGATAGCATCAAGAGCACCAAAGGGTTCATCGAGCAGCAGTACTTCCGGGTTATTTATAAGTCCTCTCGCTATACTTACCCTTTGCTGCATTCCGCCGGAAAGTTGCTTAGGAATAGCCTTTTCAAAGCCTTTTAGGCCAACAAGCTGTATCAGGTTCTCCACCACTTTCTTTTTATCCGCAGGTTTGCTCCTCTTTGCTTTTGATCTTGTAATACCGAACTCAACATTCTTTTCAACGCTCAGCCAGGGAAAAAGTCTTGACTCCTGAAACACCATCCCCGTCTTAAGCGATGGAGCAAGAACCTTTTCACCGCCGATAACTATCTCCCCCTGCTCCACGGGTTCAAGGCCGGAAAGCATACGCAGCAACGTGCTTTTGCCGCATCCGCTAGCTCCGACAATGCAGACAAACTCCCCCCTCTTAAACTCAAGGTTTATATCCTTTAAAACATCTACGCTTTTCTTGTCGATAGCAAAATTCTTGTTTACTCCACGTATTTCTATCTGGTTTATTTCTTCGTTTGCCATAATCATCCTAAGACCAAAAAATCAATTTCTTTTCAAGTAGTTTCACTATTAAATCGAGAGCAAGTCCTATTATTCCGAGTATAAAAAGCCCAACAAACATAACCGCCGGTTGTGACATTTCTCTGGCGTACTGGATCATATAACCTATACCTCTCATAGAGGCGATCATCTCCGCCGCGATAACGCTTCTCCAGGCCCCGCTTATACCGAGTCTGATACCGGTAATAATAGAGGGTAAGGATGCCGGAAGAATGATTCTTCCGAGTACGGTGAGCTTATCCTTTTGAAGTATTCTTGCTACTTCAAGAAGTTTTACATCTGTTCCGCTTATACCACTTTGAGTGTTCAAAAGGATTGACCAGAATGAACCAATGGCTATAATAACGACCTTTGAAATCTCTCCGATTCCAAGCCATAAGATGATAAGAGGTATAAGACCGATCGTAGGTATCGACCTAAGCACACTGAACAAAACCGTAAGAACATCATCTACCTTTTTGAACAGTCCGGATAGTATGCCAATGGTTATACCTGATACTGTTCCGATACAGAAGCCTATCGATACTCTTACAATACTTGCCGAAAAATGTTCATGAAATCTTCCGTTCGAAAGCATACCGATAAATGTCTGTAAAACCTTTACGGGAGATGGCAAAAAAGCTGTATTCACCAAACCTCCTTCTGACACAAACTGCCATATAAAAAGAAGAAGTATGGGTGAAAAAACGATTATCAAATAATCCACCGGTTTTCTTTTATTTCTGTCCATCGCATCCTCCGGTTTTTACTTTTTATAAAGGCCTGCCTTCTCCAAGAACGAGGTATCGACAAGTTCCTCGGCGTCAAATATCGCGGGAATATTTCCGTTATCGTAAGAGAACTTAATTGATTCATTTAACCCTTTTGTAAGATTCTCATCCCATCCTATAGTCCACTGTCTGGTCTTGTAGTAAGTCTTAACGCCTTCAATGTCATTGCCGTTTATGTCGGATACGATCTTAGCAGCTTCCTCTTCGTTCTCAGATATCCACTGGTTAGCCTTATCGTATGCTTTAAGGATTCTTGATACGGTGTCGGGATTGTTTCTTGCAAACTCACCGCTTGCAAGTACAAAAATAGGCTGAACATTGTAATCCTTGTTTGTTGTTATGATCTTTCCGCCGGTTTGTTCAAGAGCTGCTTCAAAGGGCTGCTCCGCAATGTTTGCATCCAGCTCACCTGAAGCTACGGCCGCATTTCCCTCAACTCTTTTGATATTTACAAGAGTCACATCAGACTCGGATATTCCCTGTCTGTCAAGAATCTTGAGGATGAGCTGATGAGTTGTTGTAGCGGCGGCATAGCCGATTTTTTTGCCCCTAAGATCATCAAGGCTCTCTATTCCGGAATTTGGTCCGGCTATAAGAGCATATGCATTATCCGAAAGCCAAAGCGTTGAAACGATCTTTACATCAACGCCCCCCGAGTACCCCTGAATAGCCGGGTTATCCCCATAAGAAGCAAGATCTATCTTTCCTGCGGTTAATGCCTCGTTGATGGCCGGGCCATTCTCAAATATAGATAGTTCGAAAGTGAAATCGTCTCCGAACTCTTCTTTTAAAAAGCCTTTTTCAAGAGCCACTTTTGCTGTAAAATAATTGGCCTGATCGGCGATTCGGATAACTCTGTCCTGATTAAGCTCTGCTGCCTGAGCTGATGATATATTCTTATTTCCGCATCCCGCCAATGATCCTATCGCAAAAGCAAACAAAAGTGCAGTGGCTAATGTCTTTTTAAGTGCCTGTTTTCTCATTTTTTCTTCCTCCCTGATCCTATTTAGCAAATCTCAACTCGTCTTTTGCAAAACGGTCTACATGTTTTTCATAAGGATACGCGGTTTCAAGTATTTCCCTTCTTACCTCAAAAGTCTGCTCGGACACCTCTTCCGCGTCCACAAGCCAGATGGCTGAAAGATCGATATCATATCCTAACTTTTCCTGAACCGCTACATATTCATCCTGGAATACTTTTCCGGAATTAATTGTCTTGTAAATCTTCCCCTTGATGAGATAACTTTTTCGGTCTGCTGTAATAATGTTTACCGCTACAAACTTGTCAAACCAGATAGAATAAACCAGATTTTTTTGAGTCTGTGATTTTTCCAAAAGCTCAAGAAATTTGATCCTGCCATTCTCATCAACTGTTAAAGATCCCTTTGGCGTAACGTGTACAATGCCTTCTTTACTGACGGTAGCTATCACCTTAATAGAAGCGGGATCCTTTATCGCATCAATAATCTTCTTCTCTAACTGTATACTCATAGTTTTCTCCTTGCGTCTTCTTAGATTCTGTCAAGATTGATATTGGGATGCATTCCGCACTTCCTGTAACTGTCCATATCTCCGGAAAGCCCGTACTTTTGATTTATCTCATACAGTCCCTTCGTAAGCTGTACGTAGTAATCAAGAGAGGGAGTAAGCTGTCCTCTAAAGATTGAATTGTCGCCTACATGCCAAATATCATGCTTGATAAGTACGCCGTGAGATGCCATTTCCTCTGCGGTTTCAAAATCCTTCTTAAGTGCTTCTGCTTCAGACTTAAATCCGTTGGGCTTAGCGAGCTCTACTCCCGATACAAGTCCGGTATCAACGCGGCCTTTTCCAAATACATCTACTGCATCAAAGAGTCTCTTTTTCCACTCTGCCTGAGGTATCGCCTTAGCCTTTCCGGGGCATACCCATTTATAAAGTTCCTCGTCAAAGACCTCAAGGTCTGTGGTATAGCTGGTAAGTCCGGTCTGGTCGTAGAGCCTCTGGAGCTGTTCCTTGTCAAGGGCAGTGGAATTTACCTGGCTAGGCCATTTCTTAGTTTTAAATACTGTTCCCATAGCCTGGAGAACCTCGATGTAAATCTGAAGCTCATCCTCGCAGAGCTTAGATCCTGTAAGGATACTTCCGCCGGTAAGGATTACACCTACAAATCTTCCGGGCTCTTTTACAAGCTCCCTCATTGTTTCTTCTACATCCTGAAGATTGATGAGATCATCCGGTCTGCCGTGGTATTTAACTCCGCTGGAGCCGTACGAGCAGTATTTGCAGCCATCCTTGGCGCACTCCCAAAAGTGACAGAACTTGCTGGGCTGAATCGAGTATCTCTGGGGTCTTGCCGCTATCACATTTTTCATAGGGGTTCCGCGGCTGGTTACCTTATCGAAGAATTTAGGCTTCTCCCAGAAAGAAACCTCCTCGTAAACCTTGTCCTTATCCACAAGAACGATCTTGTCATCAACAACATCAACGAGATACGGTTCTCTGGCTGTTTTTGTGAAATCCTCTCCTACTACAAGGTGACTTCCATCTCTGAATGTAAGAGATGCAGGAACCTTTCTCTGCGTTTTATCTCTTAATGTGTATTCAGTAACCTGATGAACCGATTCATCAAGCCTTTCGAGAGCTTTATCCGTGTAAAAAACTCCGCGTCTGTGCGCATCTATTTCCAAAATCGAAATAGGGGGAAGCTCAGGATACTTTTTTATGATCTCATCAAGGCTCTCCTCCTTTTTTCTCCATTCCGTGTTAAACTCAAGCTGTGCCATCTTTCTCCTCCATTAAATAAGTGCTTTTATCTCATCAACTTTATCAAGATGTTCCCATGTAAGGTCGATATCTGTTCTACCGAAGTGTCCGTATGCTGCAGTCTGCTTGTAGATCGGTCTTCTGAGGTTAAGGGCGTCAATGATAGCTGCGGGTCTTAAATCAAATACTTTGTCGATGATCTCTTCAATCTTTTCGTCGGAAATCTTTCCGGTTCCGAAGGTATCTACTGCGATTGAAACGGGCTTTGCTACACCGATAGCATATCCGATTTCTACCTCGAGCTTGTCCGCAACGCCTGCTGCCACAAGGTTTTTAGCAACCCATCTTGCTGCGTATGCTGCCGAACGGTCTACCTTTGTGGGATCCTTTCCGGAGAATGCTCCGCCTCCGTGTCTTGAAGTTCCGCCGTAGGTATCAACTACTATCTTTCTTCCGGTGAGTCCCGAATCTCCCTGAGGTCCGCCGATAACAAATCTTCCCGTAGGATTTACGTAGTAAATCGTCTCGTCATCTAAAAGCTCCGCAGGGATAACCGGCTTAATTACGAACTCGATAACATCTCTTCTTATTTTGTCAAGGGATACTTCTTCTGAGTGCTGAGTTGAAATAACAATTGTGTGTACTCTCTTTACAGTCTTTCCATCGTCTCCGAATTCTACAGTAACCTGGCTCTTTCCATCCGGACGAAGATAGGGAAGCGTTCCCTCTTTTCTTACCCTTGCAAGCCGTCTTGTAAGTCTGTGTGCAAATGAAATTGCGGGGGGAAGGTACTCCGGAGTCTCGTTTGTTGCGTATCCAAAGATGATACCCTGATCGCCGGCACCTGTTCCGTAGTCCTTGGTCTCTCCCTCTACCTTTGATTCAAACGCCTTATCTACACCAAGTGCGATGTCAGCTGACTGCTCATCAATTGAAGTAAGTACAGCAATTGATCTTGCGTTATAACCGTCTACGTTATTGACATAGCCGATTTCCTCGATGGTATCTCTTGCGATCTTCGCAATGTCTACATAAGCCTTTGTAGTGATCTCTCCAACGATAAGAGCTATTCCTGTAGCTACAGTGGTTTCAGCGGCTACTCTTGAATAGGGATCCTGCTCAAGGAGTGCATCTAAGATAGCATCCGAAATCTGATCCGCGATCTTGTCGGGGTGTCCTTCCGTAACTGATTCTGATGTAAATAACTTTCCCATTTTCCTTTACCTTTCTTTTCCGGCGTTTTTTCTCTCGCCTTATTTAATCGTTTTTAAGATACTATCATTAGGGCGCTATCCTGAAAATTACGTAAAGTTTATTGTTAGTGATAAAAATTACTTATTAATGCCCCCGTGGACAGAAAAACCCGCTGCAAAAAATGCAGCGGGTTTGTTATTTCAGTTTAGTAGTTTAGTTATGCTATTAGAAAGCATATCCACTCCTTAATAAGGCACTGTAATTAAGTGTCTCCCCTTCAAACTTAAACCAAGTCTTATCCTGAGCCATTTTCCCGTGAGTTTTCAGGCAGATACTATAGGGATTATACTCTTCAAGTCCGATAAGATTCAGTATTATTGTATTCTCTATTACCACCATTCAACTCTTTTTAACCAAATCTTAATATCAACAAAGATCATAAAGGAATGCATTGTAAAAAGGTGAAATGAACTTGACTTAATATATATGTATATATATAATTTTTATGTCTTTTTTCTCTAGTTTTCAGAAGGAGAATAACTCATGGCAAATAACCTGCAAGTATTCAAAGAGCTAAAAAAAATATATTTTCTTTTCCGATATGGTCACTTCTTTCCATATTTATTGTTGCTTTCGTTGCCCATGGCAGTATGATCTTTTCAAATGTAATCGGAGTCGATACCGAAGCAGCAATTTTAGGAATTGAAGCCTATGACGGACAAGGAAGGCAAGGTATCCTGTGGATCAGAAATCTTTTGGGAATGACCAAATTTAATCTCTGGCTTACTAATTCTCTGACCTTCTTTCTGTTAATTTTTGTGCCCCTTTTCTTTTTCGCAGCCATAATGATTCAGAAAAAAGAACTTAGAAATCTCCTGTTCCCATTTTGTATTATATTCATAGTATCACCTTACTGGGCATGCCAGTTGTACTTCTTAAGTCAAAGTGTCCCGGTACTTATTTCTTTATTATTGATCCCTTTGATTGATATCTTGATAAGGTTATCAATAAACAGCAAAGTACCCGAAAAAATATGCCTGTTGCTTTTAAGTTCAGCACTGTTTCAGTTGGTAGTGAGCACTTATCAGCTTAACATGATCATTTATGTGACATATGTATGCTGCACATTTGCGATTGCTTCTCTTCACGAAAAAGAATCCTTTAAGAAACAGATCATATTTCTTGCTACCCAGGCTGTATTTGTTATAGCAGGTTTTGTGATATACGAGGTCATTACAGCATTATTCTATTCTCAATACTCCTCTTACCTCACAGAACAGATCATTTGGCCACAAGTAGGGATCAAGACGGGAATCCTGAATATTTTGCGCGTGATCAAAGCTGTTTTAAAAGGATCAGAGTTATATAGTTTTCTGTATGTACCGCTATGTCTGATTGCCTTTGCCCTTACTGTCATCAACTGCTTTAAAACGCGAGAAAAAATATCTCAATATTTACTACCTGTTTTATGCGAATTATTTGTATTTGCTTCACCGTTTTTCTTTGTCCTTTTATTCGGAAGCGAAGTAAGCCCACGAATGAGATATATTTTTCCAATTGCTGAAGCACTTGTACTTCTATTTTGTTATTCGGAATTTATTTTCTTTTTCGATAAATGTCGTAGTATAAAACGAGTGACGATCTTTAAGTCGGTTCTCATAATAGCTTTCTGCATCCCGTTGTTTATTGACTCCATGAAAGGACTCAATTACACGACACGTTTGTACTACACCAATGAATATAGATTTGATCAAGAAAAACTTATTGCCAAAGATCTGAAAAAAGATCTCGATCAGTTCTTTATAGATAACAATCTTCCCGAGGACGAAAGAAACCAAGTTGTATTTCTTGGGGATGTAAATATAACTTACAACGATATGAGCCTACCCGGCTATGCCACCATAGGGAGCTCCTCTATAAACTGGGACTCAAACCAAATCCTAAGAGGACGTATATATAAGTTTTTAAAGACCTGCGGGTATCCTATCGGAGATACACCATACTTCTCCGATGGCGCTACCATTGCCTTCAGATACTACTTTGACGAATACTTCGGTGCAAAAGTTGATGCAATGCCTGCATACCCTTATGATGGATATATCTCAGAAGTACGCGATGATGAACTGGGGCTATATTATTACATAGTTAAACTTGGTAATAACTGGAGGAAACCTGAACTACTACCTCCTGAATAAGGATAAATGCCCCCCACCCCCGTCCCGGGGACGTATGACCCCCGGGACGGGGTGGGGGGCATTTTTAGCAATATTTACGCAGTTTAAGGAATGATACGCGTATTAATTTGAGGTACTTTTGGGTATATTCAGATTATGAGAAGCCCGTAAATCGGGGAAATATGCACTATCTAATAACAAGGAGGCTGTATGCAGAAAAACAGGATTATTTACGTTGATATTAACGCTTCCAAGGAGGGAAACGGAAGCAAGGAAATGCCCTTCAAGCATATTAATGATGCGGCAAAGGTTGCCAAGCCGGGGGATGAAGTCATCGTTGCTCCCGGAGTTTACAGAGAGTATGTCTGCCCTGTAAATGCCGGGCTCGAGGATGCAAGGATCACATACCGCTCAGAAAAGCCCCTGGGGGCTGTAATAACAGGTGCCGAAGAGGTCAAGACCTGGAAGAAGTACAAAAAGGACGTTTGGACCGCAAGGATCAACAACTCAATCTTCGGCTCCTACAATCCATACAAAGAATATGTCTATGGAGACTGGTATTTTGCTCCAAGAATTCGTCATACAGGTTGCGTATTTTTAAACAACCTTGCTATGTACGAGACTGCTTCCCTTGATGAGTGTATCAAAGCCGAAGCGGACGAATACGCATGGAATGCCGAAGAATCAAGGTTTAAATGGTACACAGAACAGGTCGGAGACGAGACCGTTCTCTACGCAAACTTCAGAGGCGCTGACCCCAACAAGGAAAATGTCGAAGTTACGGTAAGAAGAAACTGCTTCATGCCTGATAAGAATTATGTAAACTATATAACCGTTAGCGGCTTTAATATCAATAAGGCAGCTCCTACCTGGGCTCCTCCCGCCGCATACCAGGACGGTATGGTCGGACCTCATTGGTCAAAGGGATGGATCATCGAGGACTGCGAGATCTACGGAAGCCGTTGCTGCGGTATCTCCCTCGGAAAGTATTATGACCCCGAAAACAATATGTACTTTACCGAGAAATACGTTAAGAGCCCTACTCAGATGGAGCGCGACGCTGTCTGCAGAGGACAGTATCACGGATGGACAAAGGAGCGCATCGGAAGCCATATCATCCGCCGCTGCAATGTACACCACTGCGAACAGACCGGTATCGTCGGACGTATGGGAGGAGTCTTCTCAACTATCGAGGACTGCCATATCCACCACATCTGCAACTCTTCGCAGCTTGCAGGCGCTGAAACCGCGGGTATCAAGCTTCATGCCGCTATCGACGTTACGATCCGCAGAAACCATATCCACGACTGTATTGAAGGTGTATGGCTCGACTGGGAAGCACAGGGTGCGAGAATTACCCAGAACTTCATGCACAACAACCACAGACCCGACGGCGTAAAGATTAGGGACGGAATTATGTTTAACACCGACGTATTTATCGAAGTCGGCCACGGTCCTACACTTATCGACAATAACCTTTTACTTTCAAAGGTTTCAATCACTATTCCCAGCGAAGGAATCGGTGTTGTAAATAACCTTATACTCGGAGCATTTACTCTTATAAATTCCGGAGTGGACAGTGTTGTTAACGGTCAGAGGGAGCCCCGTTATACTCCTTACCACATCCGTCACAGGACCGAGGTTGCCGGATTTATGACCATACTCCACGGTGACGATCGTATTTACAACAATATTTTCCTTCAGCACTATAAAATAGAGGACAAGAAAAAGACTCCCGCAGACAACGATTACATGGCGGTCGGAACAAAGTGCTTTGACATTTTCCCTACCTACGAAGAGTGGTTTAAACCCTTTGCTTCCGGAGAAATGCCTGATATGGGAGCCCTAGCCGGTGCTCACTTCGGTCATTTACCTGTATGGGTTAAGGGAAATGCTTATTTCAACGGCGCAAATGTATGCAAGCATGAAAAGGTAAAGTTTGTAGACAAAAAAGATAAAGTAACGTTTGAGTTAACAGAAAAAGAAGGTGTCTACAGCATCAAGACTAATCTGTTTGGCCTCCTTAAAGATTTTAAAAACGGCATAATCACCAGTGATATATTGGGCTGCGCTTTCGAGCCGGAGCAGCGCTTTGAAAGCCCTGACGGAACCGCCATCACATTTGACAGCGACTTTTTCGGAAATCACCGCGGCCTCGAAGCTATACCGGGACCCTTTGTCGATGAAAAGGCATCAAAAGCTAAGCTAAATATCGTCATGTAAAACGAAAAAGCTATAGGATTTAAATATCCTATAGCTTTTCTTCGTTATCATCCTCATCTATTATCTTTTTATTCTTAACATAAGGAACATAAAGAGCAATCGCAGTTAAAAGCGGAAGTGCATATCCTACATAGGATGACAGCCCGGGCTCAGAAACCAAAAGATTGTAGAGGGCGTGGAAAATCATGGATAATGACAAACCCCCTGCCAGGCCCGGGGTTGAAAGAGCATTTACCCTTCTAAGTAAGACTATTGCCAGGGCAAGAGCAAGTATGCACACAATATGCATTACTCCCACGGACAATCCTCTTATAAGTACATAATGAAGCTTTTCCGCGCCCGATGTGATGATATAGCAGCAATTCTCGAAGGTGGCAAAACCGGCTCCGATGCCGATTGCCACCTGAAGGATATTGCTTCCTTGCGGATTAAATATAATCACATAAAAAGCCAATGGCAAAAACTTCATTATCTCTTCTATAATCGGTGATATAAAAACAGCGGTATCATCCACTCCCATTCCGGTAGCCAGATTTATAAACCCGCCTATATAAGCCGACAATAGGCATACGATCATTCCTATCAGGAAAGAAATTCCGAATCTTTTTGAACTTCCCTTTAAAAAAATTACCGATATCAATAAGGGAGCCGCTATGCATATAAGAATATTTTCAGCGTTTATCATGCCTTTACCTCCCTTTTAAGAGCCACATATATAAGCGGCAGAATTAAGGTTAAACTAAGTAACATCACGGTATAGAACACTCCGGTGCTCATATACATGGACAAAATCGTCCATACAAAGGCGGCCACCGTAACTAAGAGTGTGTTCTTGGTAGAATTGCCTTTTATTAACCCCAATAAGCTCCTTATCCAGAAATACGCCACTCCCGCAAGCATTATAATATAACAACTAAGGTCGATAAATCTTACGGCTTTTTTATTTACATAAAACATGGACGCCTGCATAATAATATTGCAAAAGCCGGCTATAAGAATAATTATTCTCTCCTGTTTTGTAATCGCGTTTGTTCTTTTTATCTCTCTAACAAGGATAGTCAAAAGCGTTCCGATGCTTAGTCCGCACAGTATATCCTGCATCCATTCTCCGGACCACGCTATCCAAAGCGAAACATTACATACCATATATATAATGGCAACGATGATTTCCCCTACAGCCGGGGCACCTTTTTCTTCTTTTATTGACAATAGTCCTGCGCCAAGCAAAAGAGATAGCGCGCATTCACCGATTTCATTTGCTGCGAATGGCATCCTTGTTCCCGGCCTTAGCAGATCGTAAACCAGCCAATATAAATCGCTTAATAGCCAGCTAAGAAATGCGAATGCAAAAAAGACGGCAAGAAGTTTCTTCTCTCCGTCTGTAAGTCTTGTCGAAGCTATGAACACAAATAAAAGCATAGCCACCTGAAATAATGTAGTTAAGATTTCGGACAAAAATGATAGATCCATCAATTGTCTCCATCCATTTTTTTCATCTTATGAATCTTTATTCCCATAAATGTTAAGAGCGTCCCCAGTATTACTCCTAGGACACCTAAAACAATATATCCCATAAAGGAAGACTGTAAAATAAGGCTGCCAAAACGGAAATTGATAACATCCTTATTCTCTCCTCCGATACCCGGAAGATAAACACATACCACGACAAATAGTGCTATGCAAATAACCGACCCGACAATCTCACCGATTATCGATCTTTTTATCTGTTCTTTCTCTTTGTTTCTGATGGAATCCTTAAGCAGCTTTTCTACACGTTCATCAGCATCTACCATGTCGTAGTCCTCCTTTCATATCTATTACCAAAGTAAACTTAAGCTTTATAAAGCCATATAAACATCGCGCACTCTCATACAACCTTAACGAAAATAAGCCCTGCGTCCGTTTGATCTGCGGATATTTCATCAAGAGCTCTAAGCGCCCTCTCGTCACTGTCCGCTTCCGATAAACATTTTTTTATATCATAATCCGACAGATCAATGAAATTTCCATCCTTTATAAAAACGGCACTGTTTTCAGCAAGCGAAATAACCTGTTCACCGTAGGCACTCGCAGGTATAAACTTTTGTATGCCGAATTCCTTTTGAAATACGAAAGTGTTTCTACCTGTCAGTATAACATATTCTCCGACTCCTAAGAAAAAACTTATTTTCCCTTCGTCGGAAATTTCTCCCATTTCCTGTATAAACGGCGAATCAAAAAGCTTACATAAAAGCGCGGTACACTCATCTTCGTCACCGCAGATGCCATTTGAAATGACCTCTTCAACTACTGTGTTTTGAAACCATTCTCCCATACTTAGGAGTATAGTCTCTTCTTCCCTGCCGTATAAAAGGCATACGCAGCCCAGGATTACGGATAATCCGTTTTTCTTTATCATAGCCTTTTCAAAAAGGACTCTCCCTCCGTGTCCTTTTCTAAGCTGTGAAGTAATATATTTCATTTTGTCCCCCTCTGTATTTCGGTCATAAATAAAAAAAAATTACAGCTATTAATTTAATACATTTAGCCTTGCGACTCGCAAAGCCTTAAAAGCTGCCCTCAAAGGCTTTATAACCTGATGTTTTTTTCGTAGATAACCCCTCTTTCAAGTCTCTCCTTAATCTTTTTGGCAGAGAGCTTTTCCATCTTTTTATATGATGCAGGTGTGCAGGCGGCAATTTCAACCATACGCTTTGTAACGCAGTACATATCAGGAAGTCTCTCACTTTTGTCCTCTACGGTACAGTCCTCTATAAGGAGCTCTAAGCTATAGCTTAAGCCCTCATCAAATTCCCGGAGAGGGAGGAATTTATCCTCGGCACCTTTACTTAAAGGATTTACGCCCGTAAGCATGTAATGAAACAATCTGCCAAAGGCATAAACATCGGCTGAAAGGCCCTCTTCTCCTTCAAACTGCTCGGGAGCAGACGATCCCGGGGTGCCGCTGATAGAATCCCTTTCACCGTAGAGACCGCAAGCGGACCCGAAATCAAGGAGTCTGACATCACCTTCAGGTGTAAGAACTATGTTTTCGGCTTTTAAATCCCTAAAGATCACAGGGTGCTCTTTAGTCTGAAGCCAGCCGAGACCGTCAGCTATAGTAAGAGCCAATCTCATAGCCTCGCGCTGTGCCATGCCTTTTCGTCTGTCCAGCACATCGTTTAAATTATCGCCAAAGATGTACTCCATTAAAATGTAGTATTCTCCGTCCGATTCTCCTGCATCTATAAACCTTGGAAAAAGCGGATGGTCGGCTTCCTGCAAAATCTGCTTTTCGACTTCCCACACTTTTTTATCTTTAATTACTTTAAGGGCCGCAAAGCTTCCGTCCTCTTTGTTTTTGCATCTGTATACGGTACCGAAGCTGCCCTCACCCACCTTAACGGGAGATTCGTATTTATCTGAAAAATCCATTTTTATCTACCTTGTCAAAACTCGCTCATTAGGATCTTATGCCCCGAATGAGTTAAAAAAATATGTTTTTAATATCATTAAAGAACACGAGCACTATCAGCACTATGAAAAATACCACTCCGATAAAATTGACAAGAGCTTCCTTATCCCTCGGTACAGGCTTTCCTCTGATGATCTCGAAAAGTATAAACATAAGCTTTCCGCCGTCAAGCGCAGGTATCGGAAGCATGTTTAAAACTCCTAAGTTTATCGTAAGCATAAGTGCTATGTTTAGCATATTTACAACCACAGTGGAAAATCCGTACTCTTTTGTCTCTTCGTAGGTTTTTCCCACCACATTTACGGCTATACCCACAGGGCCGGCAACATCGCTCGATTTAACCTTTCCCTTTATGAGCATAAGAAGACTTCCATAAGTCATCTTGAAATTATATCTGACTTCATACCATGTATACTTAATGGCATCAAAACCTTTTAAATCCACAAACGAAGAGTTCATGATACCTATAAGGTATCTGCCCTCTGTCTCGTCGTACTGAGGCGTCAAAACAGTTTCGTAATTTTCACCGTCTCTCTCATATACAAGTTCTACATCTCCGCCATCATACAAGGCATTGAATAAGATGATATCTTCATATATGCATATCTTTTGTCCGTTCATAGACTTTATAACGTCTCCGTCGCAGAGTCCTGCTGCCTGGGCAGCCCCGCCCTCAGTAACTGAAGTCGCCACAGGTTCTCTGATGACTATGAGATTTACCATTATAAAAGCTATAATAAAGCCGAGGATTATATTAAATACAGGCCCTGCTACAGTTACTGCAAGCCTTTTCCATACATTCGCTTCAAGGAACGATCCGCCGTATTTTCCATCGGGATTATCCGGCAAGGCTTCCTTGCCGTTTTCTTTCTTCTCCTCGTCCTCTACATCGTCAAGACCTTCGAACACACATGCTCCGCCAAGAGGCAACAGCTTTATGGAATATTTGGTTCCCCCCTTTGTCCAGTGAATGATGGTAGGGCCGAAGCCGACAAAAAACTCCACAACATGAATTCCGTTTGCTCTAGCTATAATAAAATGTCCGAACTCATGAGAGACCACCACAACGGAAAATATTAAAAGAAACCAAAGTACGCTTATAAGTGTATTTAACATATCTCCATAGCCTCCGCCTGCGCCTCCAAAATCTGCTCCACGGTAGGATTTGCTATCACTTTATGAGCATCCATTGCCTTTTCGATTTTATCGTATATATCGAGAAATCTGATCTTTTTATCAAGAAACTCTGCCACAGCGATCTCATTTGCGGCATTGAAAACTGTGGGCATACTTCCGCCTTCATGAGCTGCTCTAAGTGCTAAAGAAAGCCCTCTAAACACCTCAGGATCCGGCTTTTCAAAGGTCATACTTGAGACGCTGAAAAGATCAAGTTTTCTTTCGTTCATAGGAAGCCTTTGAGGATAAAAAAGAGCATATTGAATAGGGAGCTTCATATCCGGTACTCCCATCTGTCCTATAACCGCTCCGTCCTCAAATTCCACCGCCGAATGCAAAATACTCTGAGGATGTACAACTACCTGTATTTTAGAAACGGGTACATTAAAAAGCCATCCGGCCTCCATGACTTCAAGGCCTTTATTTACAAGGCTTGCAGAGTCAATGGTTATCTTTCTTCCCATAGACCAGTTTGGGTGCTTTAGCGCATCCTCAACTGTCTTTGTCTTTAACTGCTCGGCGGTCATACCTCTAAAGGGACCACCACTTGCTGTAAGAAGAATTTTTGAAATCTTGTTTTCCTTTTCTCCGTTAAGTGACTGGAAAATAGCGGAATGTTCACTGTCTACAGGCAAAATCTTTACGCCTTTTTTTGCTGCAAGCGGCATAATTATATGTCCCGCGCACACAAGTGTTTCCTTGTTGGCAAGCGCGATGTCCTTTCCCGCCTCGATAGCAGCTATAGTAGGTTTAATACCGATCATCCCCACAACTGCCGTCAATACAATGTCGGCCTCTTCATAGGTGGCAGCCTCTATAAGTCCGTCCATCCCCTGAAGGACCTTTGTATCTGTATCTTTAATTTTCTCCTTAAGGGATTTTGCGGCACTTTCAGACCACATCACAGCAATAGCGGGCTTATACTTCCTTACCTGCTTTTCCATCAAATCTGCATTTGTTCCCGCAGCCAAAGCCACAACCGACAGCCTGTCACTGTAACTGTCAACTACTTCAAGTGTCTGGGTTCCGATAGAACCGGTAGAACCCAGGACAACAATTTTTTTACTATTCATATATCCTATGTCCATTTACCTTACGCTATGCAACAACGCATGCAAAATAACAACTTATAAAGGTTTATAACTTTATATTTTTAAAAAATGAGAATAAATCTATAAAAAGATTTGTCGCCCCCTTTTGGGAGCGACACCCTATTATTTTCTAAAAATTGTTTAATATAAGCAAAAGCGAAAGCACATATATCGCCGGTGCAGTCGATATCATGGAATCAAATCTGTCCATCATACCTCCGTGGCCGGGTATAAGTTTTGCATAATCCTTGAAGCCCTTGTTTCTCTTGATTCCCGATGCCACCAAATCTCCAAGCATTCCGATCACTCCGCCGACCATGCTTATTGCTGCCAGCACAAGGAAAAAATACGGCTTTTCATTTCCCATGGCTTTAAGTCCGGGCATAACATAGAAATAACCGTAAACGCCACCGATAATAGCACTCGCTGCAATTCCTCCTATGCATCCTGCAAGGGATTTGTTGGGCGAAAGCACAGGGAAAATCTTCCTTTTTCCGAAAGCACTTCCTATAAGGTATGCAAAAGTATCACAGCCCCATGAGCCGATAAGTATCAGCCAAATAAGGTATTTGCCGTAGGGCTCTGAAGCTCTGGTCATATAGATAAATGATAACATTACCGGGCAGTATATAAATGAAAAAGCCACTGCAGCAATCCTGTCTATCGGAAATTTAGGGAAGCAAAATACGTATGCGAAAAGTATTGCAATAACAAAGCAAACCACCACCATAAACTGGTATATGGGTTCCTTCATAAATACCATCACTACATAGTAAACTACCACTGTGATAAGTCCGATTATATCAAAACAATCGATACTCTTTTTGGCGGGGAGAGGTGTCCTCTCGGCACCGGGTAGGGCATTTTTGCAAGCGAAAGCTTTGCAAAGCTCCCAGTATCCCACACAAGAAATAATAAGTAATACCCCCGCAAGAGGATATCCCCCAATCGCGAAAAGAAAGAAGATGAGTGCAAGCAAACTTATTGCACTTATTGCTCTTTTAATAAACATAGAACCTCCGGATGTGAGTTTTATTTTAGGCCGCCAAATCTGCGTTCCCTATGATTGTACGCGTCGATGGCCTTTTCAAGCTCTGCTTTGTTAAAATCAGGCCAGGCAACGTCTGTAAAATAAAACTCAGTATATGCAAGCTGCCATAGAAGAAAATTGGAAATCCTCTGCTCTCCGCATGTGCGGATAAGCAAATCCGGATCCGGTATTCCGGCAGTATCAAGCTGCCCGGCCACCACTTCTTCCGTAATATCTTCCGGCTTAAGTTCTCCCCCGTTAATCTTAGATGCTATTTTGGTGACCGCGCGTCTGATTTCATCTCTTCCGCCATAATTTATGGCAATTTGGAAGTGAAGTCCGGTATTACCGGCAGTATCACGCTCTAAGTCCTCGATGCTTTTGATAATATCGTCATCAAGTCTGGTCCTGTCACCTATAACCTGTATATGTACATTATTTTTAGCCGCTTTGCGAAGACTTCCTACCATGTACTTTCTCAAAAGCCCCATGAGAGCACTCACTTCATCGCTGGGTCTGTTCCAGTTCTCGGTAGAAAAAGCATATACGGTGAAATACTTAATGCCTGCTTTATCAACAACATCAAGCATGTCCTCTACTACCTGAGCGCCTTTAACATGACCGGCATTTCTCGGTAACCCCTTCGCCTTGGCCCAGCGTCCGTTGCCGTCCAATATAACGGCAACATGACGCGGAATCTTTCTTTCATCAGACATTATACTGTCATTAACTCCTTGGTCTTAGCATCTACAAGTACATCAATGTCCTTAACGTATTTATCGGTAATCTTCTGAAGCTCATCCTCAAGTGACTTGATCTCGTCCTCAGATACCTCACCCTTACCAAGCTTTTTGAATGCATCATTACCGTCGCGGCGTACATTTCTGACCGCAACCTTTGCATCCTCAGCCTTTTTCTTGATATCCTTAACAAGCTCTTTACGACGGTCCTCTGTAAGCTCAGGGAATACAAGTCTGATAACATTACCGTCGTTTGTAGGATTGATTCCGATATCTGAGGTAAGAATAGCCTTCTCGATATCCTTTAAAAGAGATTTCTCCCAAGGTGCGATCTGAATGATTCTGGCCTCGGGAACGGTAACATTACCCACTTGCTGAATAGGGGTGGGAGTTCCGTAATAGTCAACACGAAGCTTATCGAGAACATGGGGATTCGCTCTTCCTGCACGGATAGCTGCGAAATCGGCCTCAAGATGCTCGATGGCTTTGGTCATTTTTTCGTCGTAGCTTTTAATTCTTTCGTCCATTATTTAAGTCTCCTATGAAATCACACGGTAACCTTGGTTCCGTGGAAGTCTCCTTTAAGCGTATTTACAATGCTGTTTTCCTCGTTAAGTCCAAATACCCACATTGGCATTTTGTTGTCCCTCGCAAGGATGGATGCGGTCATATCCACAACCTGAAGATTCTTTGCGATAACCTCATCAATCGTAACCTCGTCATACTTAACTGCGTTAGGATTTTTGGCGGGATCGGAATCATACACTCCGTCGATCGACTTAGCAAGCAAGATAACGTCGGCATCTACTTCTATTGCGCGAAGCACAACTCCGGTATCCGTTGAGAAGTAAGGATGACCTGTTCCTCCCGCAAAGAATACTACCTGACCGTGTGCGAAATACTTATTTGCCCTGTCCTTTGAAAACAGCTTTGTAAATGAGCCGCACTCAAACGGTGTAAGGACATTTGTCATCATTCCGACACTTCTGAACATTTCGGATACATAGATGCAGTTCATTACAGTAGCAAGCATACCTATCTGATCGGCCTTAGTCCTATCGATATTTTCGCTTGAACGTCCGCGCCAGAAATTGCCGCCTCCGGTAACTATTCCGACTTCTATTCCGTCATCGACAAGCTGCTTAACCTGAAGAGCAACCTTTCTTACGGTAGCTTCATCAAATCCCATCTTGTTGGGGCCTGCAAGAGCCTCACCGCTAAGCTTTAATAAAATACGCATGATTTATTCTCCAAATTATTTATCGTTTTTATTCTTTTTAGGAATGCTGTCAGCCTTATAATCGTCAAAGAATGATGTAGGGCTGACATCGGCATAGCACTGTGAGCACATACCTTCGATTGCAGCACCGTTGTTGATCTGAACTGACTTTGAACGAATATTTCCCATTACAATAGCGGATGAATCAAGGATAACAGGACCGTGTACGTCGATGTCTCCCTTAACCGCACCTGCAACAGCAGCTGAAAATCCTGTGATATTTCCTACAATAACGGTACCTGCTCCAATCTTAATCGAAGACTCGCTGGCTACATCGCCTGTAATCTTTGCATTTTCAGCAAAAATCTCATGAGCTTTTGAGTTACCGGTAACATGTCCGGTTATATTAAGCTTTCCGGCAACATCGATATTGCCCTTAACATTTCCGAGTATCTCGAGAGAGCCTTCGGTGTTGATATCACCGTTTACAGTCATACCCAGTGTGATTACTGATGTTTCATCTGAATAATTTGCATTACTGTCCATTTTAAAATCCGCTCCTTTGAAAGTATTATCTTCGAAATTATTATCTTCAATTGCAGGCTCTACTGTCTCTTCTGTAACAGCGGCCTCTTTTTCTGCCTCCATATCGGCAAATACGCTGTCAAGTGCAGTCTCGGCGTCATCTGCCTCAGCGCTCTTAGAGTTCTCATCCTTATCCGAATCCTCGGATGAGATTTCTCCTCCGATTGCTTCATTTAAAAGCTTCTCATAATCGTCATCACTTAGGGGTGATGATTCATCGATAGCATCGAGCATCGCGGATACATCGGGCATATCACTTGCCTCCTCCGCTTTTTCTTCGCTTGACGCTTCTGCGGTTAAAGTCTCTTCACTGTTTGTTTCTTCTGCGGTATTTTCTGTGTTTTCCTCGGGAATAAGTTCGTTAACCGCCTGAGATAAATCCTGCTTAAGGTCTCCAAAAAAACCCATGTAAGTAATTCCTCCTTTTTATTCTACATGCCTAACCGGTTCGGTCTCGGATGTAATAGGTAATATTTCTGTCCCCTCTATTGATAATATCTTTTCGATGATATCCGGAAGCGCTTCAACCGTAGTCGGCTTATCAAGCGAGTCATGCATAAGCACAACCGAAACATCTCTGCTTTCTATTCCTCTTGTAGAATTAATAAGAATAGAATATGCGCTCAAAAGCTCTCCCGAAGCATCACCCGAAGATACATTCCAGTCAAAATAAGTAATCCCTCTGTCGTTCAAAATATTTATAAAACGATGCATATCAAGCTTACTTACACTGTTTGAGCTTCCTCCGGGGAATCGGTAAAATAATGGTGTTTCCCCTGTCGCATCGGTAAGAAGCGTAGTTATATTATCAAGATCCTCGGTAAAGCTGTCTTCGCTTTGATATATTTTGGAATATACATGCGAATACGAGTGCATTCCGAGGGTATGACCTTCGTTTACTATTCTTTTGTAAAGCTCTATATCGCTTTCTGAATCTTTTCCGACTACAAAAAAGGTCGCTTTCACGCCGTATTTATCCAATATATCCAAAATATCATCCGTGTAGGCACTCGGTCCGTCGTCAAAGGTCAGATAAACTTTATGCGCTGCGCCCGTGCTGTCCCCATCCGCAGAAAAAGTCCATACAACCTCATCGGATAAGAGCGGATTTTCTTCTGCATAAGACGTATTATCTCCCAAACCCGCATCGGCAACAGCGCTGCCCGGAACGGATTCATCTTCAAGAGATATCCGAAGCAGAGCATCCGCAGATTTAAGCCTTCCGTCATCGGAAAGCCTTCCCATCTTCATGTCTCCGGAGAGCTTAAGGTCTGCAATCTCTCCCGCAAGATAATTTATCTGTTTTTCCAGGGAGCTTTGCTTTACAAGCATGAATATACAGGTGATATTGGGAAATATCAGCAGAAATACCAACGTAATCACCAGAATTTTTTTTAGTCTGGCAACTCTTTTTGCGTTTCCGGTATTTTTACTTTCATTCATATAACAATTCCCTAAAAGTAGCTATTCGACACCTAAGCTACAGTATATCATATTAGGCAGAAAGCAAAAAGGATTTTTTACCATTTTTTCTTAAAGCTTAATTTTTTATCATGTGAAATCTTGCACATCTACTCTCCTTATAATATAATTCAAGAGATTTTAATTTTTTACAAAAGTGAGGTTTTGGCTTATGAGTTTCGAATTTATCAAAAAGCTGCCTACCCCCGATGAAATCAGGGAACAGTATCCCGTTCCCGAAGACGTCTTAAAGATTAAGGCCGCAAGAGATGCCGAAATCAAAGATGTCATCACCGGAAAGTCAGGCAAATTCCTTGTTATCATCGGCCCCTGTTCGGCTGACAACGAGGATTCGGTTTGCGATTATGTAAACCGTTTGGCAAAGGTTAATGAAAAGGTTAAGGACAAGCTTATCCTTATCCCCAGAATATATACAAACAAGCCCCGTACCAACGGTGGCGGATATAAGGGCATGATTCATCAGCCCGATCCCGAAAAGGGTGTTGACTTCCTCGCAGGTCTTATTGCCATCAGACATATGCATTTGCGTGCAGTCATGGAGACCGGCCTTAGCTCCGCTGACGAAATGCTTTATCCGGAAAACTGGAGATACCTTTCAGACCTCGTCTCATATGTTGCGGTAGGTGCCCGTTCCGTTGAGGACCAGCAGCACAGGCTTACCGTTTCCGGATTTGATGTACCCGCAGGTATGAAGAATCCTACCAGTGGAGACTTCTCCGTTATGCTTAACTCGGTATATGCCGCTCAGCATCCTCATTCATTTATCTACAGGGGCTGGGAAGTTAACACAAGCGGCAACGAATATGCTCACACTATTTTGCGCGGTGCCACCAACAAGCATGGTAACAACACCCCCAACTACCACTATGAGGATATCGTAAGACTTCTTGATATGTACGCTAAGATGGACCTTAAAAATCCTGCATGCGTTGTTGATACCAACCATTCAAACTCAAATAAGCAGTTTGAGCAGCAGGTACGTATAGCAAAGGAAGTTATGCACAACCGTAAATTAAATCCCGATATCCGTTCTCTCGTTAAAGGTCTCATGATTGAGAGTTATATCGAAGAGGGCAGTCAGAAAATCGGCGAGCATATCTACGGTAAATCAATCACAGATCCCTGTCTTGGATGGGAAGCTTCCGAAAGACTTATTTACGATATTGCCGAATCAGTATAAATCTAAAGTTTATGATACAAAAATAACCGCTCAATAGAGCGGTTATTTTATTATGCTATTTAATTTTTTTGATATTTCTATTTTGTAATTTCTAATCAGTTATTGTGATATTTCTATCCTGATATTCCTAATTTGACCCCTTGGGTATACCGATCATCTTGCACGCCTCTTCATCCATAATCTCTTCAAGCTTTTTAATATTATCCAAAAGCTGAATGAATCTTATGTATCCTATGCGCTTTACAACATTATAAAAATAATCGTTTAATATTTCCTGTTGTTCCTGCATAAGACGATGTCCGGTCTCGGATAATCTGATATAAGTTCCGTTTTCGTCATGCTCCCAGTAAATATAACCTTTGGTTTGCAGTCTCTTTACTTGATTTGAGACCTGACTGATTGTCATATTAAACTGCTCTGCAAGCTGAGTAAGATATATAGGCTCGGAAATATGCTCTTCCGTAGTGTTGCCATACACCTTCTTCAAGGCCGTGTAATCAATAATAGATATTTTTGAAAAAATCTTTTTCAAATGATCTGAATCGATTGTCGATCTAACCTGTAGCATCTGATTCGCAAGTTTAATGAGGTCTTCTTTTGTAACATCATGTTCTGACATGTTTGCCCTCTCTTTCGCTTGTTTTGGGATGTTAAGTTTATTAAAAGTATAGTGGTAAGTTGTTCCCTTACAGTTTTATCCTCTGGGATGTGCCCCGCTATAAACTTTTCTAAGATTATTGCTGCCAAGTGATGCATAGACCTGTGTAGTATATACATCGGAGTGGCCAAGCATTTCCGATACGCTGTGCACATCGGCTCCTCCGGCCATCATGTGTGCCGCAAATGAATGACGCAGTGTATGAGGTGTGATCTCCATCTCTATGCCTGCCTTCTTTCCATATGCTTTAATAAGCTTCCAGAAGCCCTGACGGCTCATAGGGTCACCAAGACAGCTGGGGAATAATATATCGCTCTTGTTGCCCTTTAAAAGCATATCTCTGCTCTCTGAAAGATAATTAACCAGTGCATTTCTGGCATTGATTCCAAAAGGTATAATTCTGCCTTTGCAAGTAAGAAGATCCTTTCCAAGATCCACATCCTCTACCTTAAGCCCGATAAGTTCGGATACCCTGATGCCCGTAGCGTATAAAAGCTCAAGCATAGCTTTGTCTCTGACCCCTTTAGGGTCAACAGTCTTAGGCTGATTAAGAAGCTTTTTAACCTCCTCTTCAGTCATGATTTCCGGAACATGCTTTTCAATTTTAGGTGCCTGAAGACATTCAGAAACATCAGTATCTACAATGTGCTCATTGTAAAGATAATGGAAAAAGGCATGAATGGATGCAACATTTCTTGAGATAGTTGCAGCCTTAAAACTGCCCGCCTCCAAATAGACAATATATGATTTGAGATTGGCTGCAGATATCTGTCTTGCATCGTGAATTGCCAATCCATTGCAATACTGCTGAAGTTTAACCAGATCGCGCTTGTATGATAAGCGAGTATTCTCGGACATTCTCTTTTCATCTTCCAAATAGCTTAAAAATGAGTCCAGTTCGTCGTTCATCACATCTCTACTCCTTTGCCACCATAGTAATCCTTGTTTGTAATAAATACCTCTCACCCCTAAGAAGAATTTTTAAGGCGGCAAAGCCTATTATAAATATGACTTTTTATAAAAGCAAGGTGGCAATTTTTACTATAAAATTGCCGAAATTTCTACGATTTTTCTATCTATACAAGATAGTGGTTTTCGAAAATTTATGTAACCCAACATATTGTTGAAACAAATGTTTGCAGGCAATAAATTTACCTTAAAAAAAATTATTTATTACAAAATTATTGCAAAAATATTTTCAATTGTTCCAGCCTTTTACTGACGATTTTTGTATGCATACATCATAATTCCGCATATTGTTTTGGAATCTTGAATTTTATTTTCATAAACCATCTTAACAAGTTCATCTAAATCATATGTGCAAATGTTCACATATTCATCTTCATCCAAATCCTGTTCCACCTGTTTTTTTAATCCGGTTGCAAGGTATATATCTATTTTCTCATTACAGAACGCTACTGTGGTGTAAATAGAGGTTAAAAATTCTACATTTTCCGCTACATATCCGGTTTCTTCTCTAAGCTCTCTAATTGCTGCATCTTTTGTGGGTTCTCCGCGTCCGTTTAATCCGCCTGCGGGTATTTCCAGCGTATCTCTGTCCAATGCATTTCTGTACTGTTTAACCATTATAAGCTTTCCGTCGTCTCTGACGGCAACAACAGCTGCTGCACCTTTGTGATCGATGAGGTCCCACTTTGCAATATTGCCATTGGGTATTTGCATTGTGTCCTGATAATAGTCAATTATTGCACCCTTAGCGACGAGTTCTCTTTTTATTCTCTTTATTTCATCCATAATTATTTCCTCCAAAAAAGCGGTCCCTATAAAAGGAACCGCTTTAATTCTAATTGTTTTCAAGTATTTTATCAACACTTACCAATTTTACACAAAGTACAAATAAATCAGTTGCCTGTGCCATTTCCTCCGGTGATGGGAACGACGGTGCAATACGGATATTGCTGTCGTTTGGATCAATTCCGTAAGGGAAAGTAGCCCCCGCTCCGGTAAGCACAACTCCTGCCTCTTTACATTTTGCTACGATTGCTTTTGCACATCCGGGGAGTGCATCAAAAGATATAAAATATCCTCCGTTGGGATTGGTCCAAGAGCCGATTCCCAGACCGCCAAGTTCCTTTTCAAGTACATTTAAAACTGCAAGGAATTTAGGTCTCATTGAATCCGCATGCTTCATCATATGAGCCTTTACGCCCTCAAAATCCTTAAAGAATTTTACATGTCTTAATTGATTTACTTTGTCGTAACCAATGGTTTGCACAGTCATAGACTTTTTGATCCATGCAAGGTTTGCTTCCGAGGTCGCAACAGCGGAAATTCCACCGCCGGCATAAGTAACCTTTGATGTTGATGCAAACTCGTATACCATATCGGGGTTACCGTTTTTAGCACACTCGTCGAGAATATTAAGGATTTTGTCCTGTCTTTTCTCCTCTGCATAAAGATGGTGTATAGCATATGCGTTATCCCAGAATATTCTGAAATCCTTTGCAGCAGGCTTTAATGCGGCAAATCTCTTTACAGTCTCATCACTGTAGCTGTATCCCTGAGGATTGGAATACTTAGGTACGCACCAGATTCCCTTAACGCTCTCATCATTATTTACATACTTCTCCACCATATCCATATCAGGTCCTTCCGGTGACATAGGGATGGTTATCATTTCTACTCCGAAAAACTCGGTGATACGAAAATGTCTGTCATATCCGGGTGCGGGGCAAAGAAATTTGATCTTGTCCAATTTACACCAGGGTGTGCCCCCGTTAACGCCATGTGTAAATGAACGTGCTACTGTATCATACATTATGTTAAGACTTGCATTTCCGCATATAATGACCTGCTCGGGTTTTACATCCATAATATCAGCCATAAGCTTTTTAGCTTCAAATATACCGTCAAGCACACCATAGTTTCTGGTGTCGGTTCCGTCCTGTGCTTTTAAAGAATCTTCTGAAGAAATAACATCCAAGAATCCCTTGGAAAGATCAAGCTGTGCAGGGCTGGGTTTTCCTCTCGACATATCAAGCTTAAGTCCCTTTCCCTTGGCATCTTCATAGGCTTTTTCGAGTTCTGCCTTAAGTACAAGCAGTTCTTCACGAGTCATTTCCTTGTAAGCTTTCATTGCAAATCTCCAATCACTTTGTTTTGTAATTGTATACAATCATACAAATATACATCTTGACTATTCTACAACAGATATCCGCCTTTGTTCAATAGGTAATATTGTACAAAAAAGAAAATGTAATACAAAAAAATGCCATCACCTTGCGGTAATGGCATTAATTTTGCTTTTAGTAATGTTTAATTAGAACCGGAATTATGATTATTTTGCGTAATCGGTTACGCGGCTTTCGCGGATAACATTGACCTTGATCTGTCCGGGATATTTCATTTCAGCCTCAATCTGTTTTGAAATATCACGCGCAAGTAATACCATATCGGTATCTGAAATCTGCTCGGGTACAACCATAACTCGAACTTCTCGTCCTGCCTGAATAGCAAAAGACTTTTCTACCCCTTTGAAATTGTTGGAAATATCTTCCAGCTGCTTTAAGCGGCTGGTATAAATTTCGAGAGTCTCTCTTCGAGCTCCCGGTCTGGCTGCGGAAATTGTATCCGCTGCCTGAACGATGCATGCGATAAGTGAAGTAGCTTCTACATCACCGTGATGCGATTCAACAGCATTAATGACAACTGCATTTTCCTTATACTTACGGCAAAGATCAGCACCAAGCTGAACATGAGAACCTTCCATCTCGTGGTCCACTGCTTTACCGATATCATGCAATAGTCCGGCACGCTTAGCAAGTCTGACATCCAAACCAAGTTCTGATGCAAGAAGTCCTGAAAGATGAGCTACCTCGATGGAATGTTTAAGAGCATTCTGGCCATAACTTGTACGATACTTCATACGGCCAAGGAGCTTAACGAGCTCAGGATGCAGTCCATGTACTCCAACTTCAAGTACTGCTGCTTCTCCTTCTTCCTTAATGGTCTGATCGACTTCCTTTTGAGCCTTTTCAACCATCTCTTCGATTCTCGCGGGATGGATACGACCATCCACAATGAGTTTTTCAAGGGCAATCCTAGCAACCTCACGGCGCACAGGATCAAATGCGGAAAGTACAACTGCTTCGGGAGTATCGTCAATAATAAGCTCTACACCGGTTAAGGTCTCAAGTGTACGGATATTTCTACCCTCTCTACCAATAATACGTCCCTTCATCTCGTCGTTAGGAAGCTGAACAACGGAAATCGTTGTCTCAGAAACGTGATCTGCAGCACATCTCTGAATAGCGGTTACAACATATTCTTTAGCTTTCTTGTCCGCCTCTTCCTTTGCCCTGTTCTCCATTTCCTTGATCATCAGGGCTTCGTCATGTCTTACTTCATCTTCAACAATTTTCAATAAGTACTCTTTTGCTTGTTCAGAGGTTAATCCGGAAATTCTTTCCAGTTCCTGTAGTCTTTGCTCGTTAAGCTTAGAGATTTCTTCCTTCATCTTTGAAAGATTCTCTTCTCTCGCTGCGAGACTCTGCTCACGACGCTCTAACGCGTCAGTCTTTTTATCAATAGCTTCTTCCTTCTGCTGGATTCTGTGTTCGCTCTTTGACACTTCCGCACGACGTTCCTTAACCTCGCGATCGGTCTCATTCTTAATGCGAATGGCTTCTTCCTTCGCTTTAAGAGCTGTCTCTCTCTTTTCAGACTCCGCAGTTTTTAATGCTTCATCAATTATCTCTCTGGCTTTGTCCTCAGCAGAACCTATTGTTCTTGAAGCTGATTTTTTGAGGTAGTTGGACGTGATAAGTACAGCCAAAACGGCGGTAATTATAATAGCACCAGCGAGGATACCGATGAATGCAGCCATTGAATTTGGTGGCATAGGCATTACAGGAGCACCTCCTTATGAAATTTTCATAGTACAACAAATATTATAATAGTGTTTTGAGGGAATAATGTCAACCCCAAATAACTCTTGTAATATTATCCGTTTCCTCAATAAATCCCTTAAAAATGCCAATTATTCATAGTCATCATAGGAACCTAAAACTTTTCTTATTGTATCCGTTTTATATCCCTTAGACACAAGATAAGAAAATTGTTTTGCTTTTTCCTTTGGATCTTTATTTTGGTTTGGATCAAATTTTCTTTTCTCCAAAAGTTTTTTTATTTGTGATATTTCATCGGGAACAAATCCCTCGTCATCACAATTCTCAAAAGCTTTTGTAATAACATCCGCCGGCACACCCTTCCTAAGAAGATCCTGCTTTATCCTCATTTTGCTTTTGTCGGATAGATGAATTCTGATATATTCCTCTGCCAATCTCTCATCGTCCAGGTAACCGTATGAAGCAACATATTCAATTGCCAATTCGGTTATCTCGGCGGGATATAGACCTTCGCTGAGCTTGTCCCTAAGTTGCTTAAAGGTATATGTGTGGCTTTTTAATAGGTTCATGGCACGGAGTTTTGCACGCTTTGGCAGTACTTCGTTCATTATTTCGTTGTATGATTCCGAACCAAGTTCCTCACCCTCTTTAATATTAAAGCGACGAAGTTCGCCCTTGTATAGCACAAAGGCGAACTCCTCATCAAGCCATATGCGGCTTCGCTTCTTATCAAGAGGAAGTATCTGCGTCACCAGCATATAATACCTCCCAATACGTTATTCCTCGCTTGCTTTAGTTTTAGAACTTTTTCCGGCAGGCTTTTCGGGCGTAGCCGCTGCAGCTGAAAAATCATCATTTAAGCTGTAATGACTGCGTACCTTAGCCTCAATCTCAGCACATACTGTCGGATTATCCTTAAGATACTGTTTTGCGTTTTCACGACCCTGTCCGATTTTTTCTCCATTATAAGCATACCATGCACCGGATTTCACAACTATATCGGCATCCGCAGCCTTGTCCAAAATATCTCCGGCGACTGAAATTCCCTCGCCAAACATGATATCAAACTCTGCTTCCTTGAAAGGAGGTGCAACCTTATTCTTTACTACTTTGACTCTGGTTCTATTTCCGATTACTTCACCGCCCTGTTTGATGGATTCGATACGTCTTACATCAAGTCTTACGGAAGAGTAAAACTTAAGAGCACGTCCACCGGTAGTGGTTTCGGGATTGCCGAACATAACTCCGACTTTTTCACGAAGCTGGTTAATGAATACTACTACACAATTTGACTTGCTGATAACTGCGGTAAGCTTTCTGAGCGCCTGGCTCATAAGTCTGGCCTGAAGTCCAACATGTGAATCCCCCATATCTCCGTAAATCTCCGCCTTGGGAACAAGTGCGGCAACGGAGTCAACAACAACGATATCGATAGCGCCTGAGCGAACCATAGTCTCGGCAATCTCAAGTGCCTGCTCACCGTTGTCGGGCTGTGAAATATATAAATTGTCTATATCAACACCAATATTTTTAGCATATACAGGGTCAAGCGCATGCTCGGCGTCTATAAATCCGGCAATACCGCCTCTCTTTTGTACCTCTGCTATCATATGAAGAGTAACTGTAGTCTTACCACTGGACTCGGGACCGTAGATCTCAACGATTCTTCCCTTTGGAATACCGCCAAGTCCAAGGGCGATATCAAGGCTGATAGAGCCTGTAGGGATTGTTTCAACCGACATCTGTGCATTGGGATCACCCAGTCTCATAACGGTTCCCTTACCGTACTGCTTTTCAATCTGGCTGAGGGCCGCTTCAAGTGCTTTTTTCTTCTCTTCGTTTTCCATTATATGATCTCCTTTTGAGAACGGATGTTCGTTTTCTTTAAAAAGAATAAAACATTCGTTCGATTTTGTCAACAGTAATTACAAAAATTCATTACATGAATTTACTGCATGAACTCTTTACATTTTTAATTATAATAATTTTAAGGGTAATAAAAGTCACTTTTACACAAGAGTGTACGAATTTTGAGAATTTAATTCGATTGTTCACCGCATTTGCGATGCTTTCCGTCCTTACGAAGTTAACACAAAAGGGCCCGCTATTGCAAGCCCTTTTTAAATATTTTCCTTTATACTACTCCTCTTCACCGTTTCCGAAGGTAACTCTGCTGTAGTATTCAAGCATATTGGTTCTCATATATGCAAGACCTGCCGCGGTAGCCGCAAGTCTTATCTCATTCCTCTCACCGGTAAAGTGTGCTTCCGTAACCGCAACCTTTCCCTTGATGCAGCATCCGATATACACAAGTCCAACAGGCTTACCCTCTACCGCATCCGGTCCGGCATTACCCGTTACGCTAACACAAATATCCGCCTTTGTGACAGCGGCGAGACCCTTTGCCATGTCCTTTGCGGTCTCGGCGCTTATAACACCGTATTTGTCGATGGTCGAGCGTCTGACTCCGAGAATCTTTCTCTTTGATTTATTGGAGTATGTAATGTAGCCGGACTTATAAACCTCGGATACTCCGGGCACATTTATCAGTCTGGCACTGAGCATTCCTCCTGTACATGACTCCGCACACGAAACGGTAAGCTCGTTTGCCAAGAGCAGATCCACTACCGCCTGCTCCAATGTAACGCTTTCGTCTGTGGTATATATATAGTTTCCGAATATTTCCTTTAATTCACCCACAACAGGCTTTATCAGCTTTCTCGCGGCCTTTTTGTCCTCAGCTTTTGCAGCTACTTTAATGTGGACTTCCCCTACAATCGAACTGATACTTATAAGCACCTCTTTGGGCGCATCCACATCAGCCATCATGGACTTAACCTTTTCTTCTCCGAGTCCGCAGATTTTTACCGTTCTTGAAAATAAAGACTCCCCGCCGTCATTGTTTTCTTCTCTGATCTTATCTAATTTCATATTTACTCCGATACATAGTCTTTATTATTTACTGCATAAGAACTTTATGATTCTTGAATACATAATCCACAAGCGATATAACCGTCAAAATAAGCGCCAAATACATTACTATCGTGGTAAGTATATTGTAGAAAGGAATATAAGGGCTCAAATCAAGTATTGCCATAATAACAAGTGTCATCTGAAGTGTGGTCTTCCATTTTCCCCAGTAGCTTGCGGCAATTACTATTCCGGCATCCGATGCAACAAGCCTGAATCCGCTTATTATAAACTCTCTGGCGATAATAACGATAACGATCCAGGCCGGTACTCTGCCCATCTCCACAAGGCATATAAGCCCTGCTCCTACGAGAACTTTATCGGCAAGAGGGTCCATGAATTTTCCGAAATTGGTTACCAGATTATATTTTCTAGCTATTTTTCCGTCCATAAGGTCGGTCAGGCTGGCTAAAATAAATATGGCATCGGCCACGATGCATGCGGCAAAGAAATTCTCCTCTCCGAACCATCCGGCATTTGCACCTAAAAGTGCCAGTACAAAAGGAATTATAAGGACCATCCTGACGCTGGTCATAATATTGGGGACATTCCATATCTTTGTTTTCTTAACATCTGTTTCTTCAGAATTACCCATTATAAATTTCTCCAATCAGATCATATTCGTTGGAATCGGTGACCATGACTTTAACAAAGTCTCCCGTCATCAGATTCGCTGTTGTATTTAAAAACAGATATCCGTCAACCCCCGGTGCGTCGCGGTAAGTTCTGGTTACGTATGTATCCTCATCGGCAACCTTTCCTTCCACCATAACTGTCATGACAGTACCCGGCATAGCTTCATTTTTTTCAAACGCAATAGCCTGTTGAAGCTCCATAAGCTCGTCTCTTCTAAATTTCTTTACTTCTTCGTCAATCTGGTCCTGCATTGTTGCTGCGGGAGTATCCTCCTCCTGCGAATAAGTAAAGACACCGAGTCTGTCAAATTCCATATCGTTGACAAATCTGTATAATTCTTCAAAATCTTCCTCTGTCTCACCCGGAAATCCGGAGATAAGAGTTGTCCTGAGCGCGATGTCCGGAATACGTTCCCTCAATTTGTTTATCATATTCCTCAGTTGCTCTTCGTTAGTCCATCTTCCCATTCTCCTAAGTACATCGTCGGATGCATGCTGAATAGGTATATCAAGATAGTGACATATCTTTTTTTCGGTAGCTATGGTTTCTATAAGCTCGTCCGTTATTTCCTCGGGATAGCAATATAGAATTCTGATCCAGTAAATCCCGGATATTTTACATAGCCTGTGCAAAAGCTCCGGAAGGGATTTTTTACCATACAGATCCTTGCCGTACAAAGTCGTTTCCTGGGCCACAAGTATCAGTTCCTTAACGCCGCTTTTCGCAAGGCTTTCAGCCTCTGATACAAGCTCTTCCATTGGTATCGACCTATAGGCTCCCCTTACCTTTGGAATGATGCAATAAGTGCAGTTTTTGCCGCATCCTTCGGCTATTTTCAGGTACGCAAAATGGCCTCCGGTGGTGAGTACTCTTTTTGCTCTTACCGTAGGGTCTGTGTTTAGCGGTCTAAAAGAATTTTCGGGCTTTTTATCAAGCACCTTATCCAAAATATCCGCTATGTCCGAAACGGACATGGTTCCTATAAGAGCATCAACCTCGGGAATCTCTTTTTGTATTTCTTCTTTGTATCTCTCGGAAAGACATCCGGATGCGATGAGTGCCTTTATTTTTCCGCTTTTTTTAAGTTCTGCCATCTCAAGGAGGGTATTTATGCTCTCCTCTTTTGCATCGCCTATAAAGCAACAGGTATTGACCACTACCGCTTCCGCTTCATTTTCGTCATCGGTAAATTCATAACCTCTGTCAAGTAGAAGCCCAAGCATTTTTTCCGTGTCTACGAGGTTTTTATCGCAGCCGAGAGAAATAAACAATATCTTCATATGCACCGAACCCATACGCAAAAATGAAGCCGAAATGCGGATTTATCTCCCCATCTCGGCTATTTTTCTGTGACGGTCTATTCCTCAATATTGGGAAGAATCTTTACGTCGCCTTCGTAAATTTCCTTTACTGCAACAGAAAGGGGCTTTTCGTCCTCCTGTCCCGCAAACTGGGGATCTCCGCTGACGAGCTGTCTGGCTCTTTTTGCCGATGCCATAACGATGGAGTAACGGCTGCTTACAACAGGCTCTTCATCCTCTGCAACATCTTTATTAACTACGTCCATAAGATCAACATAAGAAGGGTGTAACATATTAAATCTCCTTTAACTATTTATCGTAAACTTTAAGCTGCTCTTTCATATCATCGATAAATGATTCCATCCTGAGAGGCTGGTGCTTTGCAAGGTCAATGATACGATGTACCTCGTCAACGCATTCCTCAAGGTCGTCATTAACAACGATGTAATCGTAGGTATCCATGCCATCCGATTCCTCGTATGCTCTCTTTAACCTCTTTGCAATGACATCATCTGTCTCGGTTCCTCTGCCCTTTAAGCGCTTTTCGAGCTCTGCGGCGCTGGGCGGCGTAATAAACAGGAGCAGACTCTCGGGAAATGCCTTTTTAATATTGGTCGCTCCCTGAATTTCTATCTCCAGAATAACATTTTTACCGGCATTTAACTGCTGCTCAACAAAAGCTCTGGGCGTGCCGTAATAATTGCCGCAATATTCAGCATACTCAAGAAGTCCGTTTTCTGCAATAGTTTTTTCAAATTTTTCTCTTGTGACAAAGAAATATGTCTTTCCTTCAACATCACCCGGACGAGGTTGTCTGGATGTCATCGAAACAGAAAGCGCATATTCGTCATATTTCTCGCGAAGACGGTTTACAACGGTGCCCTTACCGGCCCCGGAAAAGCCGGATATCACAAGTAAAATACCCTTTTTATCCATAATAAGTCCTCACTAAAAATTATTCTATATTCTGAATCTGTTCACGTACTTTTTCGATTTCGGTCTTTAACTCGATACCGCAGTTTGCAATCTCTAAATCAGTTGATTTTGACAGGATGGTATTTGCTTCCCTGTTAAGCTCCTGTGCCAGGAAATCCAGCTTGCGTCCCACATTGTCGGCATCACCCGTAAGCTCTTTTTTAACGGTGCCTATATGGCTCTTTAATCTTACGATTTCCTCATCCACACAGATCTTATCGGCAAAAACTGTAACCTCGGTTAAAAGTCTTCCTTCATCAACTGTGTTATCCCCCAGGATTTCTCTGACTCTTGCATCAATCTTTGCTCTGTATTCTTCGATGATTTTGGGCGAGCGCTGTTCTATAAAGTCTACTAAAGTAGCCATATGGTCGAGCTTTGAAACAAGGTCGTCCTTCAAATGCTCTCCCTCTGTGATACGTGTCTTTACAAATAATTCGCAAGCCGCATCGATGGCACTCTGTAAATCCTTCCAAAGCTCCTCTTCGTCAACATCTCCCTCTTCCATCACAAATACATCGGGATATTTAGAGAGAGTGGATACTCTGATATCATTTTCAAGTCCGAACTCTTCGCTCATTTGCTTAAGATATCCGAGGTATTCGGAAGCCAAATCGTGGTTATATCTGACTGTGGAAGTAGCTTCACCCATGTTTTCATAGGTGATATAAACGTCAACCTTTCCTCTTGATATATACTTTTTCAGTTCCTGTCTGATGGCTGAATCGAAAAAGTTAAGTGCCTTGGGCATGCGGATGTTTACATCCAAATAGCGGTGGTTAACGCTTTTTAGCTCAACGGAGAATTTTCTCTCGTGAACGGTGATTTCGCTTCTTCCGAAGCCGGTCATACTTTTTATCATTTCTAATGTCCTTATTATAAGTTATTTATTTATCCGCATCGTAATCGGGGCAAAGCCACATATACATTTCCTGGTACTTTTTAGCTGATACCTCCCAGGAAAAATCTACCGCCATTGCGCGATCTACCATCTTATTCCACTCGCGCTTGCGGTCATAGTATATACGCTCGGCATATCTGATGGTTGAAAGCATCTCATGTGCATTGTAGTTAACAAATCCAAAGCCCGTTCCGGTACTCTCATACTCATTGTACGGCTCAACGGTATCTTTAAGTCCGCCGGTCTGACGAACAATGGGAATAGTTCCGTAGTGGAGCGCCATAAGCTGGCTGAGTCCGCAGGGCTCAAACAATGAAGGCATAAGGAACGCATCACACGCAGCATAAATCTTGTGAGAAAGAGCATCCGAATAATAAATGTTTGCAGATACCTTATTGTTATATTTCCAGTCAAAATGACGGAACATGTTCTCGTAACGCTCTTCGCCGGTTCCGAGCACAACAAGCTGGATATCGTCCTGGCAAAGTTCGTCCATTATATATGCTATAAGGTCAAGTCCCTTTTGATCGGTAAGTCTGGATACGATACCGATCATCATTTTTTTGTCATCTACGGCAAGTCCAAGCTCTTCCTGAAGGGCATGCTTGTTCTTGACCTTTTCTTTTCTGAAATTGACCGCATTGTACTTTTTAACAATATGGCTGTCGGTAGCAGGGTCGAAATCAGTATAGTCGATTCCGTTTACTATACCTCTTAAAGAATTTGATCTTGCGCGGAGGAGCGGATCGAGTCCTTCACCGAAAAACGGTGTCTTTATCTCCTCGGCATAGGTATCAGAAACAGTTGTTATTGCATCCGCAAAAACGATTCCTCCCTTTAAGAGATTGGCATCCTTATAGGATTCAAGCTTATCGGGAGTAAAATAGTAATCGGGAAGTCCCGTGATAGACTGAACCGTTTTTACATCCCACTTTCCCTGGAATTTGAGGTTGTGAATGGTTATAACAGACTTCATTCCGTTATAGAAATCGCTTCCCGCAAATCTTTCCTTTAAATAAACCGGAATAATGCCGGTCTGCCAATCGTGGCAATGGATAAGGTCCGGTTTAAAATCGATAACAGGGAGTGCGGATAAAACAGCCTTACAAAAATATGTATATCTCTCAATCTCGTATCTGGGATCGTCATTATAAACCTTCGAGCCCGACCAATAATATTCATTATCGATGAAATAGTAATGGACTCCGTCAACCTCTGCCTCAAAAATACCCACATAGATATTTTGCCAGTTAAAGTCCATATAAAAGTTTGTAACGTAGCGAAGCTTGTCTTTCATTTCCTGCTTCATGCAGGCATATTTAGGAAGAAATACTCTGACATCAAAGTATTTTTTGTCTATATACTTCGGAAGCGAGCCCACAACATCAGCTAATCCGCCGGTTTTTATAAATGGAACTCCTTCGGATGCGACAAAAAGAATTTTCTTCATTAGAAATCCTCCAAATAAATTTGCTATCCCCGTTTTGTGACAAATTCACAGACATAATTATAATAGCATATTTGACCGTCTAATGGTAGATTAAAATGACTATTCGTGATAGACTTTAAAAGTAGATTTTTACAATATATAAGGAAGTATCTTTTTAAATATGGAAAACAAAAACACAGGCAAACCCGCATCAGGCGGCGTTTTGAACAATTTTATCACACAGGCGGGCATTCTTGCCGCGGCGGGATTTATAAGCCGCATAATCGGCCTTTTGTATACCAGCCCCCTCTCCGGGATCATAGGCGATCTGGGCCTCGGGTACTACACCTCAGCCTACAATTATTACACTATTATTTTGCTTATCTCTTCATACAGCATCCCCTCTGCCATATCTAAAGTTATGGCAGGAAAGCTCGGAGCCGGCGAATATAAAAATGCTCACAGGCTGTTTATAGGTGCGCTTATTTACGTACTTGTCATAGGTGCGGCTGCCTCCGCCTTTTTGTATTTCGGAGCCGGGCTTTTTGTGGAGCCTGCGGCAGTCCCTGTTTTACGTACTTTTGCACCCACAATATTTATATACGGAATTTTAGGTGTACTTAGAGGATATTTCCAGGCACATAAAAACATGGTTCCAACCTCTGTATCACAGATATTTGAACAGATAGCAAACGCCGCGGTAAGCGTCGGCGCCGCATATTTTCTGATCACATATACTACCGGACATTCTCTTTTCGGCATGCAGCCGCTTGAAACGATCTCATCGGATTTGGGATTTACCGTATCAAGAGCGGTCCGCGGCGCAATAGGAAGTGCTCTCGGAACCGGTACCGGTGTTGTTATCGCGCTTGTATTTATGTTTATAGCATACATGAAAAGCAGGGCTTCGTTTAAAAATCAGATTGCATCCGACCCTCACAAAAACGTTGACAGTGCGGGCTCTATCATAAAGATGATCACGCTTATCGTAACACCTTTTATTTTAAGCACCGCCATAAGCAATTTGGCCTCGACCGTAAACAATAAATTATTTACATCCTTCTATCCCGCGTTTAGAAATCTTGATCCAGTTACGGTTACGAGTCACTGGGGAATTTTTTCCGGTAAATCCATGAAAATTTCCAATATCCCCATAGCATTTGCTTCAGCCATGGCTGCGGCAATGATTCCTCAGATTGCTCAGCTTATAGCCGCAAACAAAAAAGAGGAATCAAAGCAAAAGATCGGACTTGCCGTTAAAGCCACAATGCTTATATCGATTCCTTGTGCCGTGGGACTTTTTGTTTTGGCTGCGCCCATAACGCTGCTGTTATATCCAAATACACTTCCAAATATTGAGCTTGCAAAATACTCGCTTATGGCTCTTTCATTATCGGTTGTATTTTATGCTTTAAGCACATTAAACAGTTCCGTACTGCAGGGTCTCGGCAAAGTCGTTACACCGATCATAAATGCCGGGGTTGCGCTGGTAATTCAAACCGTCGCGGGTATATCGCTTTTATTTTTCACCGATTTGGACGTATTTAGCATAGCTATAACAAGTACCCTTTACTCGGCTATAATCGCAATACTAAACCAGCTTGCGGTCAGAAAGCATATTGGATATAAACAGGAAATCCCAAAAACCTTTGTCCTTCCTTTTTTTGCATCGATAATCATGGGTGGAGCCGCATACGGAGTATACAGACTTGTACTTATGGCAACAAATTCGGCACGCGTGTCAGTTATTCCTGCGATCATAATTTCCGTTCCGGTATACTTTGTAGCTCTACTTTTGGTAAGAGCGGTCAATGAGGAGGAGTTAAAATCGTTTCCGAAAGGAAATGCCCTGGTTAAGCTGGCTAAGAGACTTCACCTGTTAACATAAGTCCTTTGAATTAATCTTATGTAGCCTGCTCCTATGGGGCGTATATTCTTTATGTTAACCGGTATGACGACGTCGTCGTTTTAAAATTTTCATATACTTTTGACATTTAAATCACAAAAAAGGCCCGCAAATATTTTCGCGAGCCTTTTTATGACACTTATTTCATTTTACCTGTATAAGTAACATTCAGTTTTCTGCCAACTTTAAATTGCTGATATCAGTATCCATAGTCATGGAGTAATTGGTATAGTAAACCACAAATCCGGGCTTGGCCCCATTGGGCTTTTTAACTTCTTTCCTGCGTACATAGTCGATATCGACCTTTCCGAGTTCCCTGCCGGAGGAGTAGTATGCTGCCAATTTAGCCGCCTCTTCGAAAGCTCTGTCGGGCACTTCTTCTCCCTGGCGCACCCTCATGACAACATGGGAGCCGGGCATTTTTTTTGCATGAAACCACCAGTCACCGCTGTTGGCGAATTTAAAGGTGAGTTCATCGTTCTGGTAATTATTCTTGCCTACATAAATATCATATCCATCGGAGGATATATAGTGGAAGGGCTTACTGGTAATCTTTTCTTTTTTGCCTTTTGAATGATTCTTTTTGATATAGCCGCCCTCTTCAAGCTCCTGTCTGATCTGGATAAGATCCTCCTCGGCTATGGCAATATCTAAGAACGCACGTATCGACTTAAGGTGCTCTATTTCCATAGAAACCTCTTCAATAAGCCCCGTTAGCGCTTCATAGGTTCGCTTCTGTTTTCCGTACTTATCAAAGTATTTTTGAGCGTTTTCTGAAGCCGAGAGCGTCTCATCAAGGGGAATAGTGATCTTTTCACCGTTATAATAGTTATCTACCGTGGCTTTTTTGCTGCCGCTCTCTATCTGATAAGCGTACGCGGTCAAAAGCTCTCCGTAAAGCCTGTACTTATCTCTGTCCTTTGTATCATCAAGCTGTTTGCACTGAAGGTCATATTTTTTAACATTTCTTTCAAGAGCCACCTGCACGATATGTCGCAGATCAGCCGACCTTTGTCTGATTCTGACCGAAAGATTCTTTTCTCTGTAAAACTGCTCTAACATAGCCGATATCGAAGAAGCATTTTTTGTAATTCCCTCCGGGTAGCTGGTAAGCGCTACAGCGGCGTATTCCTTAGGATTTTTCCCTTCATATACGATGCAGGGGCTGTATTCTCCTTTTTCAACGCAGGCGGCAAGCCTTATAAGTTCTCTCTCAAGCGCTTCTTTTTCTGATCCTTCCATTTCGGATATAGGTTTGTCCGGATCAATCTTCGCTCTGAAACATATTTCATTTGCCAGCATCGGAGATATTCCCTTTAGTCCGCCGTATATAGCTTTATAAGCGCTGACGGATGTCTGCAAAGCCCCTATAATAGAGCCCGTAGTTTTACCTTCTTTGGAATTTTTATATAAATCTAAAAGCTCCGCCTTATCCTGAGTGGGCGGTATGACATAATCCCTGCCGGGCAATACTTCTCTTACGCTGCTTACGGCGAAAGACACCCTTTTAATGGAATCGATGATTTTCCCCTCAGAGTCTGTAAAAATAATATTGCTGTGCTTCCCCATAAGCTCAAAAATAAGCTTTTTGCGGCATACGTCGCCCATTTCATCAAGGTGTTCCACCTCAATATACATAATTCTTTCCAAACCGTACTGAGAGATGCCGACTATGCGTCCGCCCTGTATATGCTTACGAAGCAGCATACAAAAATTAGGGGCCGTCAAAGGTCCCTGTTTATTGTTGTCTGTCAAATAAGCGAGTGGCAGAGAAGCATCTGCGGAAATAAGAAGTTTAAGGTTTCCGCTGTTTGTATGAACCGTAATTATCAGCTCATCCGCCTCAGGCTGAGCAATCTTGCTTATCCTACCATCTGTTATTTTATCTGAAAGCTCCCTTACAAGAGCTGCCATGGTAATTCCGTCAAATGCCATTTTATTATTCCGTTTCGTTGTATATATTTATTCTATCAAAAAATTCAGGATAGAAATCATTATAAGGCTTCATGTAAAAAACATTAAGTATCTTCATAACGATTTGCTTTTGATGCTGCTCGGATTCTGATGTAAAAACCTTTTCTCTGGCGTTTTTTATGATTTCATGCCACTTCAAAACATACTTATCATGAAGCTCCAAATCCGGTATATCTATCCACTTTTTAACCTTTACTTTGCTGCAGTTCTTTTCGCACTGTCCCATCTGAAGTATATACGAAAAGCTGTCATTTTCATATAATCTTCCAAGCGGAAACAGTCTGCAAAAATCCGGTCTGCTCTCATGGATGGTGCATCTTTTATCATCTGATAAAAAGTTACATCCGTTATTATTTGCTTTTATGTTTGGTAATATAAGCCCGTCATGAACCTTAAGCTCGATATTTTCCGCTAAAAGCTCACTAAAGTCTTTTCCTGTTTTATTTTCTATCCTAAAAATATCAATCGGGCTAAGAACTATGGTATCAGTCATGGTCTCGCAGCACTTCGAGCAGCCCTTGCAGCCTCCCGCATCTGCCCTAACCATGTCATTTATGCCATATCTTCGCCCGTCGGATATTTCTTCGAGTGATTCTTCTCTAAGCATATCTATCACTTTCTGAAGTTATATTTTGTCACGGCAGGACTCAAAGAATCCTGCCTATTTGTTGTAGGTCTGCCTATTTGCAGGCTTTCCTTGCCTCCGCAGCCTTTTTAATCTCTTCCTCTATTTTTGAGTCTATCCGCTGAACCACTTCAAAGGTAGGTCTTGC
>JAIKXH010000016.1 GCA_024684215.1 Lachnospiraceae bacterium | reverse complement strand
AAGTACGAACAGCTCCGCAAGGAGAAAGAGAACAAGAAAAAACAGCATCAGGTTGAGATTAAAGAGATCCGTCTTTCACCCAACATCGATACCAATGATTTAAATACCAAGGTTGGTGCTGCCAGAAAGTTCCTTACAAAGGGAGACAAGGTAAAGGTTACACTTCGTTTCCGCGGTCGTGAGATGGCTCATATGAATACCAGCAAGCACGTATTGGACGATTTTGCCGAGGCACTTGCGGATGTGGCTGTTATTGACAAGCCCGCAAAGGTAGAAGGCAGAAGCATGAGTTTGTTATTAACTGCAAAGAAGTAATGCTTCGATTGATTACAGTTAACATATATTTATATTTCAGGAGGAATTAGTTATGCCCAAGATGAAGACAAGCAGATCAGCTGCAAAGCGCTTTAAGGTTACCGGAACCGGAAAGCTTAAGAGAAATAAGGCTTACAAGCGTCATATCCTTACCAAGAAGAGCACCAAGACAAAGAGAAATCTTAGAAAGCCCGCTATGACCGATGCTACTAATGTAAAGAATATGAAGAAGATCCTTCCTTACGTTTAATTCTAACGTATAACAAAGGATTATCATTTTAGCATTTATTAACTACGAATTATCTAAACGCAGATTTGCGTTTTTTCAGAAGGAGAAAATAAAATGGCAAGAATTAAGGGTGGCATGAACGCCAAGAAAAAGCATAATCGCGTCCTTAAGCTCGCAAAGGGTTATAGAGGAGCAAGAAGTAATCAGTATAGAGTAGCAAAGCAGTCAGTTATGAGAGCTCTCGCTACATCATTCTCAGGACGTCGTGAGAAGAAGCGTCAGTTCAGACAGCTTTGGATCGCTCGTATCAACGCAGCAGCAAGACTTAACGGACTTTCATACAGCAAGTTCATGTTTGGCCTTAAGCAGGCTGATATCGATCTTAACCGTAAGGTACTTGCAGACCTCGCAGTAAACGATGCAGAGGGATTTGCAGAGCTTGCAAAGATCGCTAAGAGCAAGGTTAGCTAATAAAAATAATTACACATAGGTGTATATAAAAAAAGAGCGAAAGCTCTTTTTTTGTTTGCTTATTTGCGACTAAGATGCAGGACGCCACAATTAGGACAAACTCATTTTTTTCATGCTTTTGTCTAAGCTAACGAGCCCCACAATTCAAGCGACTTCACTTTTTGCATGCTTTTGGATAGGATGCAGTACCCCACTAATAGCGAATAAGCCGGAAATTTATGTCGTTGGCTCAATCCGGGGACGCCACAGGGAAGAGAAAGTGTGGATTGTGGCGTCAGTGTGAGGCGGAGGGAACGCCACGCAGAAGGAAAAGCACGAGATATGGGGTTATTTAAGTGTTGTTAGACAATCTAAAATCAAATATAATAAAAGTTGATTGCAGAGTATGTGCGGAATAAAGAATAAAAATAACCGGAATAAAGAAGAAAAAAATTGGAATAAAGAATAAAATAACCGGAATAAAGAAGAAAATAATTAGAATAAAGAATAAAATAACCGGAGTCAAGTAGAAAACAACAGCAATTAAGAATAGATCTCCTGAAAAAAGAAAATCTTCTAAAAATAATAGAGCGCAAAAAAAACATGAAAAGAACAGTTAAAATCGCAATTATAATATCTGTTTTGATACTACTATCGGTAGTTGGAACAATTATTTATTCCGTCCGTACACCTCAAGGAGGCAAATATGCGGTTCTTTTAGGGGTAAATGAGGAAGATATTATAAATCGCTCTAAAGGATATGATATCATAGTTGTTGACGGGATTGATTATTCCAAAGAAACGGTTGAGAAACTTAAAGGTAATGGTAAAAGTAATGGAAAAGATAATGGTAAAAGAAAGTATGTATACGCTTATCTAAGCATCGGCTCATTGGAAAATTACCGATCGTATTATGATGAGTTTAAAGATATAACCATCGGTGAGTATGAAAACTGGCCTGATGAATACTGGGTGGATGTCTCGGACGAAAAATGGCAAAGATTAATTGTGGATGAACTTGGCAGTCAAATGCTTGAAAAGGGTTTTGACGGGCTTTTCCTGGACAATGCAGACGTATATTATAATTTTCCCACCGATGATATTTATGAGGGCTTATTTAAGATAATTGAGGGCCTTGACGGGCTGGGAATGAACATAATGATAAACGGCGGGGATATGTTTGTATCGAGACTCATTGATGAGGGTAACGAGGGACTTATTGATGCCATAAATCAGGAGTCTGTTTTTTCAAGTATCTTAGACTACGAAAATGATAAATTTGGGGCGCAAAGCGACGAAGAAAATGAGTATTTTGTAAGTTATACAGAGGAGGTTTCCGGCGCGGGAATAGAAGTATACTTGCTTGAATATACCAAGGACAAGGAATTAATTAAGCAGATAGACAAGTATTGCAGGGAAAAGGGTTTTACGTATTACATCTCAGACACAGTTAATCTTACATGATATTTTCACGAAAGAAATTTGTTGTAAGTAAAATGCATCTGAAACATAATAGTATATACACACGGTAATCAGTAAGAAACTTATGCATATGTGGAGGACAACATGGGAAACAGCGTAAAATGGGGAGTTTTAGGAACAGCGGGAATTGCTGCAGGATGCACAATACCCGGAATGCAGAAGGCAGGCAATTGTGAATTGTATGCTATCGCGGGACGAAGCATAAAAAAGGCAGAGGAGTTTAAGGAGCGCTTCGGATTTACTAAGGCCTATGAGGGATATGATGCTCTTATAAACGATTCTGAAGTACAGGCTGTTTATGTACCGCTTCCAAACGATATCCACTGCGAGTGGGTTATAAAGGCACTTAATGCCGGAAAGCATGTTTTGTGTGAGAAACCTATCGCGCTTAACGAGGCAGAAATCAGAAATATGTTTGAGGCTGCAAGGAAAAACAATGTGTTTCTTATGGAAGCCTATGCATATCTTCACAGTCCCTTTGTTGCTGAAATGAAGAGGATAATTGATTCGGGAGAGATAGGTGAAGTGGATTATATTGATACCGCTTTTCTTATACAGGACTTTACCAGTGATTTCAGACTTCACAAAGAGCTTGGCGGAGGTGCGATATATGATGTGGGATGTTATTGTTCCACAATGATACTTACACTTATCGATTCACCCATCGATTATGTCAAGGCCAATGCCGAGATATGTGATGACAAAGTTGACCATATGGCATCCGTACTTTTGAAATTTAAAAACGGTGCAAGGGCATCCTTTAATGTTGGAATGGCACTCGGACTTGATTCGAGCGACAGATACGACAGATTCTTTGTACACGGAAGCAAGGGATATATTCGCTCCGATTATGAATACAATCAGGAGGGAGAAATCTCGTACAGACTTACAACCAAGACTTCTGACGGAGCAAGGCATACAAGGGAGTTTAAGGTAAGTGCAGTCTCCAATTACACACTTGAGATTGAACAGCTCGGAAGAGCGGCAATGGGACTGGAAAAGCCTCATGTCACTGAAGAATTCTCTCTTAAAAATATGAGACTGCTCGGCAGGATACTCGATATAGTGGGATACGCCGATTCAAGGCAGGAGTATGTATTTGACAACGGAGTAGTCCTTCCTTTTGTAGGATTCGGATCCTTTATGTCCACTGATAACAGAGGAGAGGATGTAATCCTTGATGCGATTAATTGCGGATACAAATACATTGATACCGCCGCATTTTACAATAATGAGGAACAGATAGGAAGTGCCGTAAAAAAGAGCGGTGTAAAGAGAGAAGAGCTATTTATAAGCAGTAAAGTTTGGCCTTCAGAGTTTGGCAGGGAAAAGACTTTAAAATCTTTTGAAGAGTCATGTAAAAAGCTCGGAACCGACTACCTTGATATGTATCTGCTTCATTGGCCCAAGGAAAACCATACGGAAGGCAGAGATGGTAATTGCCAATGGTTAGACAAGGTAAAAGAATCATGGGCGGTTTTGGAAGAACTTTATGATGCGGGAAAAATAAAGGTTATAGGACTTTCCAATTTCCTGCCTCATCATATCAGACCGTTACTCGAAACGGCGAGAATAAAGCCGATGATCGACCAGTTAGAGCTTCATGTGGGATATATGCAGGAATACGCCGTAAGCTTTTTAAAGGAAAACGGAATCCTTCCACAGGCATGGAGTCCTCTCGGAAGAGGAAGCGTACTCGGAGATGAGAATGTTTCCTATATCGCAGAAAAATACGGTAAGTCAAATGCACAGATCCTGCTTAGATACCTTGTTCAAAGAGGCATCCCTGTGGTACCGAAGGCTTCAAGTATGGAGAGAATGAAAAATAACAAAGATATATATGATTTTACTATCAGTGACGATGATATGTCATTTTTATCATGTCTGCCACAGGTAGGCTGGTCGGGAGAACATCCGGACCTTGGTTAAGAGAGATTGAAAAAAGGAAGAGTTTATGGGGATTTCAGGTAAGCAAAAATCAAAAATTGCGGATGAGATTATATCCTACGCATTTATCGTCGTGGGAGCGCTTCTTGCCTCATTTTCGGTAGTATGTATACTTATTCCGAATGATGCGATAGATTATGGCACGGCCGGCATAGCAATCATCTTAAACAAGCTCACGGGTATCAATCTGTCTGTTTGCGTTATCATGGTTTTTGCTCCTTTTTTGATAGCCGGCGTGATAGTTATGGGAAGTGCTTTCGGCCTTAAAGCAATAGCGGGTTCTGCAGTATATACACTAGGTATAGCTATATTTGAAAAGGTACCGTTTGAACTCGACACCGAGCACTTTATAGCGGTGGTGTTCGGAGGCGCTATTTTGGGGCTTGGGCTGTCGCTAATCCTTAAATACGGAGGTTGTATAGACGGTTCGGAGATATTTGCCAATATCGTTACGAAAAAGCTGTCGCAAAAAACCGGCAGGGATTATAGCATGACCCCGATTCTTATTGGTTTTAACGCTCTTGTATATTTGGCGGTGTTTTTCCTTATAAATAGAAGCGCCGCTTTAATGAGCCTTCTTGTGTATGTGGTGGCAACATCTATTATCAACAGATTTACCGACCATTATGAGGCTATAAAGGAGGTCAGGATTATTACTAAAAATGCCGACGAGCTGATTTCATCAATCAAAAACGATCTTGGGAAAACCTGTACCATTATGGATTCGTTTGGAGCCATAGCGGGAGAGAACAAAACTCTTATCTGCTACGTCAACTACTTCGAGCTTCCGAAGCTCAAGCAGATAATCGAGCGCGCAGGCGGCGCCTTCACCACCGTATCAACCATCGACGAAATCATCAAATCTTAAAATGACCGGGGGGGGACGGAGATGGGGGTATTTTTAGCGCAGCGGTTGCTGCGCTTTTTTGTTTTAAAAATGACACAGTAACTCCGTCTCCCCCTGTGTCATTCGCATATTATGTAGCATTCATCAGCAGAAGATATAGCCGGGCTTTTTTGCTTGACCGCAAAGGTGAATTTTATTAAAATATCATAGGATAAAGATGCAGGGCTAGTACATCGGTAGTACATCGGCTTCCCAAGCCGAGGAGGCGGGTTCGATTCCCGTGCTCTGCTCTGTTTTTATGCCAAAAGGGAATTTGCTCAGGAGAGAATCAAATGGATATTTCAGAAGTAATTGCAAAAGAATTGTCAGTCAAAAAGACTCAGGTTGAAGCAGCAGTCAAGCTTATCGATGAGGGATGCACAATCCCTTTCATCGCCAGATATCGTAAAGAGGCTACAGGCTCTCTTAACGATGAACAGCTACGTACCCTTGGGGAGAGACTTGAATACCTTCGTAACCTCGAAGAAAAGAAGGCGCAGGTTTTATCAAGCATTGAGGAGCAGGGCCAGCTTACAGATGAACTGAAAGCAAAGATCATCGCTGCAGAGACCGTTACAGCAGTAGATGACCTCTATCGTCCTTACAGGCCTAAGAGAAAGACCAGAGCCAGCATCGCAAAGGAGAAGGGCCTTGAGCCTCTTGCTCTTTATATAAGGCTTCAGAACGCAAAGGAGCCCCTTGAAGTTACTGCGGAGCAGTATGTAAACGAGGAGAAGGATGTTAAGACTCCTCAGGACGCTATCGCAGGCGCAATGGATATCATCGCAGAGGAAATCTCAGACGATGCCGATTACAGAACATATATCCGTGATATCACAGTAAAAATGGGTAATGTGGTTTCGGAAGCAAAGGACGACAAGGCTGAGAGCGTATACGAAAACTACTATCATTTCTCCGAGCCCGTTGCAAAGATGGCGGGTCACAGAGTCCTGGCCGTTAACCGCGGTGAAGCAGAAAAGATCTTAACCGTTTCTGTTGAAGCTCCTGTTGAGCAGATCATCAGATACCTTGAAAAGCAGGTTATTGTTAATGACAACGCGGTAACAACCCCTGTTTTACAGGCAACCGTTAAGGACAGCTACGACAGACTTATCGCTCCCGCTGTAGAGCGAGAAGTAAGAAATATGCTTACGGAAAAAGCTGAGGACGGCGCGATAAGCGTAT
>JAIKXH010000050.1 GCA_024684215.1 Lachnospiraceae bacterium | reverse complement strand
TTTATGCCTCAGAGATTTAAGAGCCTCGTGGATTATTTCGGAAGCGATCCCGAAGCTATGAAACAGGCCGGAATCGCATATGCTACCGATCAGATTATAGATCTGTATGCCAACGGAATAACCAATGTGCATGTGTATTCGATGAATAAGCCTGACGTTGCAAAGGCTATACTTCAAAATCTTTCCAATATTTTAGGCAAGGATTTCGACAGATAAATAATACATTAAGAGTTAAAAATCTCTAAATGATTAATACGTAAAAAGTTAAAAATCATCTAAATGATTACATATAAAAAGGAAAACATTAAGGAGAAGATTTATGAAAAAGGGACTTATCGTAGTAATTGCAGTAATTGCTTTAATTGTTGTGGCAGCAGTGGGCAGCTACAATTCGCTTGTAAACAAACAGACTAATGTAGAGGAGCAGGAGGCAAATATAAATACTCAGCTTCAGAGAAGAGCTGACCTCATCCCCAACCTTGTTACATGTGTAAAGAGCTATGCAGAGCATGAGACTGAGGTTTTCACCGCAGTTACAGAGGCTCGTGAAAAGCTCCTTTCAGCAGGAAGTCTCAGCGAAAAGGCAGAGGCAGATGCTGAGATGACATCCGCATTAAACAGACTTGTTGCAATCGCAGAGAGCTATCCCGAATTAAAGGCTGACACCGTATATGTTGACCTTATGGACGAGCTTGCGGGAACCGAAAACAGAATCGCATATGCAAGACAGGATTACAATTCTGCCGTATCTACATACAACAAGGCTATAAAGACCTTCCCTGCAGTTATATTTGCAAAGATGTTTGGATTTGAAAAGGCTGAAATGTTTGAGAGCACCGAGGCTGCAAACGAAGTACCTCAGGTTGATTTATAATTAATACCGATATACCTAGAGACAAGGAAAGCGGGTTTTAATGAAAAAAATACTGGCTGTATTGGCTGTCATTGGGTGGATTGGTACTATAATCTTTGCTTTCCACGATAACAAAATTGTAGTGGAGACAAATTATCCTGAGCACAGCCAATACTTTTTTGTAGAAGACTACAGCGGTGTGCTGAATGAGCAGACCGAAAAATACATATACAATGAGGCCGAGCGCCTTGAAGATTATACAGGTGCACAGGTCGTTGTCGTTACCGTGCCCGGAACCCAAAGCGATTCTCTTGAGGATTTCAGTTATAATCTGGCAAATAATTGGGGAATCGGTGATGCCGAAAAGGACAACGGTGTTTTGATCCTTTTTGACACTACGGAAAATGATGCTCATGTGAGAATGGAAGTCGGTAAAGGGTTGGAGGGTGCCATACCTGACGGTAAGGCCGGACGCTTACTCGATGATTATGCGGTTGAAGCTAAAGACGACGGACTGTTTAATAAAGCCGCCGCAAATACATTTACAGCAGTTTTAAACGAAGTATATGACGAGTATGGAATTGATGCTCCCGATACCCTTGTTGCAGCGGACAGCTGGGGAGACGGAGAGTATGAAACTGTCGGTACTTTCGCAGATATGGATTTTCCGACTGCTACTGAAAAAGAAAATGATGCACCTTTTGCAAGTCAGCTATGGGCGGCTATCAAGGATGGCAGCTATATGTTTATAGGCATTGCGGCTATTCTGTTCTTTGTTATCAGATTTTTTATAGGTCTTTTTGGAGGCAGAAAAGGCGGCAGAGGCGGCAGTTCAAGCTTTTTCTTTGGCGGCGGATATTCAGGCGGCGGAGGCGGCCACAGCGGCGGAGGCGGATCCTTTGGCGGTGGCGGAGCTTCTAGGTAATTAGATTTGACCAGGAAAAGATTATTTAGATATGAAAGAGTTTTTTCAGGCTTTAAAAGACGGACAACTAAGTGAAAAACGAGCACTTACCCCTATTCATCAAGAGTATGACAAGCCACCGGTTAAAAGGGGTGAGATACTTCGCTATGCAGGTTATCCCGCGGCTGCACTCAGAGCAAAGGGACAAGGCAAGGATGATGAATCTGCTCTGGAAGTTCCTACGGATGAGGAATTGGCGAACCGTTTGGAGGAAGTTATAAAGCTAACCGATGGTGAGCTCACCTATAGGATTTCTTATGTTTGTGCAAAGATAGACAGGGATGAAGAGGGTTTTCCGATACTTCCCTTTGAGCAGCACTCCGAGAATTTAAAAATGAATCTGAATAATTGCCGCGGAGTGATAATCGTGGCGGCCACTATCGGCGCCGGGATAGACAGACTTATAAGACGTTACGAGAGGACTCAGGCGGCTACCGGGCTTTTACTTCAGGGCATAGGAGCAGAACGTGTTGAGTCATTGGTTGATATGTTTAACGATGAGGTAAACAAGACTGCAGCGGATCTGGGGCTTAAAGCTCATCCGAGGTATTCACCCGGATACGGAGATTTGCCCATCACGGTTCAGCCCCATCTGCTCAAGCTTGTTGATGCCGAAAAGCGCCTCGGAATTACCTTAAACGCATCATATCTGATGTCACCATCCAAATCAGTCACGGCGATCATCGGAATCGAGTGATTGAGCAGGTGCAAAACGTAAATAAAGCCCCGACGATGATCGCCGGGGCTGTTTTTATGGACATCATTATGATTAAATTGGAGGCATTTCCGCGGGATTTGCAGGCTCAACAACAATCTTAAAGCCCATGGCGCCTAAGTGACACTTCATATATGCGATGGGTGCTTCTGCAGAGAGTGTTATCACAGGATCGTTGCAGTTTCTTGTGGTGCTGTGAGTAACATGAATCTTGTGGTCTCCAAAAGGAAGGACGATGCGAATGCTTTCCTTGTTTCCAATGTGACCGTAGGGAACCTCGTCAATATAAATTCCCATTCCTACAGCCATACCCATCATATTTCCCATACGATAAAGCTGAATGGCTCCGCAGTTCTCCAGAGCAAGCGCTGCGCTACACTCGGGGCAAACCTTTGTGTTCTCGTCTCCGTTAAAAACATGTCCGTTTGGACATCTGTATCTCATTCTCATATCAAAACCTCCTTTTTATACATAAACTCATCTATATAAATATCCTATTATTTACCCGTAAAGTCAATATTTTTATCATATCCGTTCATTTACATTTTTTTCATATTAAATTATACTAAAACAGACTATACGTTTTATTTTCGTATAGATTATTGAGGTTTGTGGAGACATTATGAAAATACTTGATTACATGCGCGATAATTTCATATTTCTTGACGGTGGAATGGGTACTCTTTTACAGGAGGCCGGACTTAAGCCCGGAGAGCTTCCCGAGAGATGGAATGTTACTCATCCCGAGGAAATAATCAGGATTCAAAAAGCCTATTTTGACGCCGGCAGCAATGTCGTGCTGGCAAATACTTTTGGAGCAAACTGTTTAAAATTTGATGATGAAGAGCTTGAAAAGCTTATAAATGCGGCTTTTGCTAATGCGGTAAAAGCAAAAGAAGAAAGTAACGGTAAGCAGGAAAAGTTTATAGCTCTTGATATAGGGCCTTTAGGAAGGCTTCTTAAGCCCTACGGTGATTTTGAATTTGAGGATGCGGTTGCAGCATATGCAAAGACCGTAAAGATCGGTGCAAAAGCAGGAGCCGACCTTGTCTTTATAGAGACTATGAATGACAGTTACGATACAAAAGCCGCTCTTCTTGCAGTTAAGGAAAATTGTGACCTTCCGGTATTTGTATCAAACGCATACGGAAGTGACGGAAAGCTTATGACGGGCGCCTCTCCGGCGTCAATGGTAGCGATGCTTGAGGGAATGCATGCAGACGCAATAGGCGCAAACTGTTCACTTGGTCCGGAACAGCTTATTGGCGTTATGGAAGAGTATTTGGAATATGCATCGGTGCCCGTTCTTATTAAGCCGAATGCGGGCCTTCCGAGGGACGAGGGCGGAAAAACCGTTTACGATGTTTATCCTCCGGAGTTTTCCGATTGTATAAAGCTTTTGCTCGAAAAGGGAGTAAGGATTGTAGGAGGCTGCTGCGGAACCACACCCGATTATATTAAAGCCGTAGTAGATAAAGCTTCAAAGGTTACGCCCGTACCTGTAACAGATAAAAATAAATCTCTTGTTTCTTCGTACACTCATGCGGTTGAATTCGGACATTCTCCCATACTTATCGGTGAGAGAATCAATCCTACGGGTAAAAAGCGTTTTCAGCAGGCGCTCAGAGATAATGACATTGACTATATCTTGAACGAGGGACTTAAGCAGGCAGATGCGGGAGTGCAGGTACTCGATGTAAATGTAGGACTTCCTGAGATAAACGAGCCCGAAATGCTTGAGAGTGTGGCAAAAGAACTCCAGGCGGTCACCGATCTGCCTTTGCAGCTTGATACCTCCGATCCGGTTGCTATGGAAAGAGGACTTCGCTGCTATAACGGAAAAGCTATGGTCAATTCCGTAAACGGCAAGGATGAAGTAATGGACGCGGTATTCCCGCTGGTGGCAAAATATGGCGGTTTTGTGGTCTGCCTTACGTTAGATGAGGGCGGAATCCCCGAGACTGCCGAAAAGAGAGTGGAGATAGCGGAGAGGATTGTTAAAAAAGCAGCCTCCTACGGTATCGCTAAAAAGGATTTGATATTCGATCCGCTTGCTATGACGATAAGCGCAGATACCACCGCCGCGCTGGCAACGATACAGGCGGTTCATGACATCAGACACGGCCTTGGAGCAAATACATCCCTCGGAGTTTCCAATGTATCTTTTGGACTTCCTTCGAGAAATATTATTACATCCACATTTTTTGCACTCACCTTGGAGCAGGGACTTTCTGCCGCAATCATGAACCCATATGCCATGGAGATGATGAATGTATATTATGCATTCAGAGCTCTCCACAACATGGATGCGAACTGCACGGACTATATTACATATGCGCAGTCTCTTCCGGCAATGGCTCCCGCCGGGGCAAATGCGGGCGCCGGCGCAAATAATGCAAACACATCCGGAAGCAATGCAAAGGGTTCACAGATGACTTCGGGCGGCGCAGGTGATGCTTCTTCGGGTAATGTATCTGCGCTTCAAAATGCTATTATCCGTGGCCTTAAAGAACAGGCCGGCAATATCACAAAGGAGCTTTTAAAGGAAGTAAAACCTCTTGATATAGTTCAGCAGGAGGTTATACCCGCACTTGATATCGTCGGTAAAAATTTTGAGGAGAAAAAGGTTTATCTGCCCCAGCTTTTGATGGCTGCCGAGGCTTCAAAGGAAGCTTTCGAAGAGATCAAAAAAGAAATGGCCAAAAGTGCAGACGGAGCCGGACCCAAGAGATGTTCCTTTGTTATTGCCACGGTTCACGGCGATATTCACGATATAGGAAAAAATATCGTAAAGCTTATTTTGGAAAACTATGGCTTCGATGTACATGACCTTGGAAAGGATGTACCGGAGCAGGTGGTTGTCGATAAAGTCGTAGAGCTCCATGCGCCCATCGTTGGACTTTCGGCGCTTATGACCACTACGGTTCCCGCTATGGAAGAAACCATAAGACTTTTGAGAGAACAGGCTCCTTGGGCCAAGGTTACGGTGGGCGGCGCCGTTATGACACAGGAGTATTCCGACAGGATTGGAGCGGATAAATACTGCCGTGATGCTATGGAAACCGTTAGATACGCCGAAGAGGTTGAAAAGAGCCTGAAAGGTTAAGTTTTCGCTTAATTTTAGTTTAAAATGAAACAGTGTTATATGTTTAACTCAATTTTGAATGAAATAGAGATATATTGCGTTTTGTTTTAACATATATGAACTTTATTTTTATATTAATAGATAATTTTATTTGATAGGATATGAAACTGTATGGATCAAAGCAAAATCAGAAATTTTTGTATAGTAGCTCACATAGATCACGGTAAGTCGACGCTTGCCGACAGGATCATTGAGAAAACGGGACTGCTCACAAGCCGTGAAATGCAGGAGCAGGTTCTCGACAACATGGACCTTGAAAGAGAAAGAGGAATTACCATTAAATCCCAGGCGGTTCGTACCGTTTACAAGGCTAAGGACGGACAGGAGTATATTTTCAATCTGATCGATACTCCCGGCCACGTAGACTTCAACTATGAGGTTTCACGTTCACTTGCGGCCTGCGACGGGGCGATACTGGTTGTCGATGCGGCTCAGGGAATCGAGGCACAGACTCTTGCCAATGTTTATCTGGCACTCGATCATGACCTTGACGTATTTCCGGTTATAAATAAGATTGACCTTCCAAGCGCCGAACCTCAGAGGGTTATCGATGAGATCGAGGATGTGATTGGAATCGAGGCTCAGGATGCCCCGCTTATTTCCGCCAAAAACGGGATAGGCATTGAGGATGTGCTTGAAGCAATAGTCCACAAGATTCCCGCACCCACAGGTGATCCGAACAGCCCGCTTAAGGCACTTATATTTGACTCACTTTATGATTCATATAAGGGAGTAATAGTATTTTGCCGTATCAAAGAGGGAACGGTCAGACGCGGAACCAGAGTGCGCATGATGGCGACGGGAGCGGTTGAGGATGTTGTCGAAGTAGGAACCTTCGGAGCAGGTCAGTTTATTCCCTGCGACGAGCTTTCAGCCGGAATGGTAGGGTACATTACCGCTTCAATCAAGAACTTAAAGGAGACAGCCGTCGGAGATACCGTTACCGATGACGATAATCCTTGCGATGCGCCCCTTCCCGGATATAAAAAGGTTCAGTCAATGGTTTATTGCGGATTATATCCCGCGGACGGAGCGAAATATCCGGATTTGAGAGATGCTCTTGAAAAGCTTCAGCTTAACGACGCATCCCTTAGCTATGAGCCTGAGACATCCATAGCTCTTGGCTTTGGTTTCAGATGCGGTTTCCTTGGTCTGTTACATTTAGAGATCATCCAGGAAAGACTTGAAAGAGAGTACAATCTCGACCTTGTTACCACCGCACCCGGCGTAGTTTATAAGGTGTTTAAGACAAACGGTGAGATGATCGAGCTTACAAACCCTTCCAATCTGCCCGACCCTTCGGAAATCGAGCATATGGAGGAACCTATCGTAAACGCCGAGATCATGGTTACAAAAGAGTTTGTGGGTTCCATTATGGAGCTTTGCCAGGAAAGGCGAGGCAGATATATTTCAATGGAATATATCGAAGCAAACAGGGCACTTTTAAAATACGAGTTGCCACTAAATGAAATCATTTACGATTTCTTTGATGCACTTAAGTCCAGATCCAAGGGCTATGCATCATTTGACTATGATTTAAAAGGATACGAAAAATCCTCTCTTGTTAAACTTGATATTTTGGTCAACAAAGAAGAGGTGGATGCACTTTCCTTTATTGTACATGCGGACTCTGCATATGAAAGAGGACGCAGAATGTGCGAAAAGCTTAAAGAAGAGATTCCGAGACATCTTTTCGAGATCCCCATACAGGCTGCCGTCGGCGGACGTATCGTCGCCAGAGAGACTGTAAGGGCCATGAGAAAAGACGTACTTGCAAAGTGTTACGGAGGAGATATCTCACGTAAAAAGAAGCTTCTTGAAAAGCAGAAGGAAGGAAAGAAGAGAATGCGTCAGGTAGGAAACGTAGAGATTCCGCAGGCAGCGTTTATGAGTGTCCTGAAACTTGACGAAAGCTAATTTTTCAGTATTTAGACAGCAAAGAGGTATTAAAGCTTATGGACAAGAAATTCCCAAAAACAAGGCTTGGGTGGCTTTGGGAAAATATGAAGGGCAAGAGAGGGCTGTTTATGATAGCTCTTTTGGGCACCGTTGTTTACAACATTTTACAGCTTACCGTTCCCTATGTTTCCAGCGAACTGGTAGATAAGTTCCTCACGGGAGCCGATGCCGCATTTAACTGGGCAAATAACAGAAACCTGTTTTTTATACTTGTAGGAGCGATGGTAGGGGTGACACTTATCCGTACTATCATCGTATACCTTGACTGTATGTCATACGAGCATGTGTCACAGCATGTTTTATTCCGCGTGCGCAACTATCTGTACGACAAGATTCAGAGACAGGATATGAAGTTTTACAGCACCTTCCGTACAGGAGACCTCATGACCAGAGTTACCGGTGACCTTGATGCCGTAAGACATATGGTGGCATGGGTAATCAGAATGATCATCGAATCATTTTCTCTTTACACAGCCGCAATGGTTTATTTCTTTATTATGAACTGGAAGCTTGCTCTTTGCATAATGGTGCTTTCACCTTTTATCTTTATTGTCATTTACATGTTCAGAAATAAGGTAAGACCCATGCACGCAAAGCTGCGTGAAAAGCTTGCCGAGATGAATACATACGCGCAGGAGAATATCTCCGGAAACCGTGTTGTAAAAGCTTTTGCCCGCGAGGATTACGAGATCGATAAATTCGATCAGGCAAATACCAGCTACAAGACAACAAACCAGGAGACAGCACTTGTATGGGTTAAGTTCTATCCCTTCGTAGAGGGTATGGCCAGCATGATGTCTATCGCACTTTTGCTCATCGGCGGTTCATTCCTTATATACAGCATTGCAAACCCAGACAATGTTCAGCTTACCATGGGACAGTTCGTTGCATTCTCCGGACTTATCTGGGCTATTCAGAACCCTATGAGAATGATGGGAAATATAATGAACGAATTCCAGAGATTCTCCGCTGCGTCCGCAAAGGTTATGGAGATTTATTACTCCGAGCCCGAGATCGTTGATGCGCCCGATGCAATCGATCATCCGGAGAGTTTCAAGGGAAAGGTTGAATTTAAGAATGTCAGCTTCATGTACTCCGACGGAAATCTGCCTGTATTAAAGAATATCAGCTTTACAGCGGAGCCCGGACAGACCGTGGCAATCATGGGAGAGACCGGATGCGGTAAGACATCGCTCATTCATCTTATCCCCAGATTCTATGAGCCCACCGGAGGTGAGGTTTTAATAGACGGTGTTGATATAAAGAAGTATAAATTGGAGCAGCTTCGAAAAAATATCGGACTTGCTACACAGGACGTACTCCTTTATTCGGATACGATTGAGGGCAATATCGCATACGGAGACCCTCATATTACAGCAGAGCAGGTAGTTAAATTTGCAAGATATTCCGCTGCAAGCGAATTTATCGCAAAGATGCCCGAGGGCTACGATACCATAGTCGGCGAGCGCGGAGTCGGACTTTCCGGCGGACAAAAGCAGCGTATATCTCTTGCCCGTGCCCTCGCAATCGAGCCTTCCATACTGATTCTTGATGATACTACTTCCGCGGTTGATATGGAGACCGAGAAGCAGATTCAGGAAAGCCTTAGAAGCCTTGACTTTAACTGTACCAAGATAATTATCGCTCAGAGAATTTCCACCACCAAATTTGCGGATAAGATCATTATCCTCAGAGACGGCGAGATAACCGAAGAGGGCTCTCATGAAGAGCTGATAAAGAAGGGTGGATACTACAGCGAACTCGTTAAACTTCAGATGGGGGAGGCGTAGGAAAATATGGCTAGAAATACTTATAAACAAGACGAACGACTTGATGAGCCTTTTAATTTCAAACATCTTCTCAGAGCCGGAGTATATATTAAAAAGTACGCCGTAAAGATGATTTTTGCACTGGTTATTTCAGCGCTTGGAGGCGCTATAGGACTTCTTGCCCCTATGCTTAACCAAAAGGCTCTTGATGATGCGATACCCAATTCAAACATGAGACTGCTTATTATTTTGGGCATAGCTCTTGCGGGAACCGTCGTTATAAGCGTTATCCTTACAACTATAAGATCACGCATTATGATCAAGGTTTCCCAGGGAATCATTTACGATATCAGAAAAGATATATTTGCTCATTTACAGAAGCTTTCATTCCAGTATTATGATGACAGACCTCACGGAAAGATCCTTATCAGAGTTGTAAACTACGTCAACTCCGTATCGGATATGCTCTCAAACGGTCTCATAAACGTAATACTTGAAATCTTTAACTTAATATTTATAGTAATATTTATGTTTGCGGTGGACGTACAGCTTTCACTTGTTGTACTTTGCGGTGTGCCGGTGCTTGCGGTATTTATGCTCTGGATAAAGAACAAGCAGCGCAAGGCATGGCAGGCGGTTTCAAACAAAAACTCAAACCTCAATGCATATCTTCAGGAAAACATCGTAGGCGCGAGAATCACTCAGATATTTGCACGCGAGGAATATAATGCAAAGGTATTTGAGGAACTCTCCGGAGATTGCAGAAAGACCTGGATGACGGCGGTCAGATACAATAACCTTGTATGGCCCGGAATCGATACTATCTCAGTAATAGTAAGAGCCGCAATATTTGTATTCGGTATGGTGGTATTTTCGACAGCGGAGGGACCTGCTAAAACCGTAGGTACCATCGTGGCAATATCAAGCTATGCTTCAAGATTCTGGCAGCCTATCATGAACCTTGGAAATATCTTCAACACCTTTATAAACAATATTGCTTACCTTGAGAGAATATTCCAGACACTTGATGAGCCCGTTACCGTAGATGATGCGGAAAATGCGGGAATTATGCCTGAGATCAAGGGAAATGTCGAATTTAAAAACGTTGACTTTTCTTATGAGGAAGGAAAGCCCGTTCTTAAGAATGTATCATTTGAAGTTAAGCCCGGACAAAGCGTTGCTCTCGTAGGCCCTACGGGTGCCGGAAAGAGTACGATAGTAAGTCTTATCTCAAGGTTTTACAATGTAAATTCCGGAACGGTTTTGATAGACGGAGAAGATATCTCTAAGGTGACACTCCATTCGCTACGTTCACAGATGGGCATTATGCTTCAGGACAGCTTTATATTCTCCGGAACCATCGAGGACAATATTAGGTACGGAAAGCTTGATGCTACCGAAGAAGAGATTAGAAACGCCGCAAAGATCGTTTGTGCGGATTCGTTTATAAGCGCTATGGAGGATGGATACAAGAGCGAAGTAAGAGAGAGAGGTACCACTCTTTCTCAGGGCCAGAAGCAGCTTATTTCGTTTGCGAGAACCCTTATTTCCGATCCCAAGATTCTTGTGCTTGATGAGGCTACTTCAAGTATCGATGTACAAACAGAAAGGGCACTACAGACCGGACTTAACAATATGATGAAGGGCAGAACCACCTTTATCATTGCGCACAGACTTTCAACCATCAAAAACTGCGATATCATCATGTACATAGATGACGGAGGTATCGTGGAGGCCGGTACTCACGAAGAGCTTTTGGCAAAGCATGGGCATTATTATCATCTTTACACCGCGCAGATGGATGAAAAGGGTGCTTGATGTCAAACTTATGTGCATTGCATAAAAGTAAATCTGCAATAATAATGCAAAAATCATAATTTAAAACAAAAGGAAGTAACCTTAGGGTTACTTCTTTTTTTGCGTTTTTTCTGAGATTATGGTACTTGAGATGATATGCAAAACAGATATCATTTTTATGGAGGTTAATTTATGAGAAAGTATTTAAAAACAATATCGGTAGTAGCTATCTGCGGATTGCTTTGCACATCCCTTTCCGCTTGCGGAGATTTAGAGGACTGGGATGATGAAGAATATAGCCTTGAAGATGAAAGTGGATTCTTCGATGAAGAATCATACGATGATGAATCAGGAGAAGAGGAGGAACAGAATGCTGCAGATGACCAGCCTTCAGCCGGTGCGGCAGACCTTACTAAGCGATGCGGCCTTGAAACGGGAACAGTAGAGGCGAGCTTGGACGCTAACCCTACAAGAAAGATCAGAAGAAGTATGACTCAGTATGGCCAGACTGTTGAGACCACACTTGACGGAGCTCCTCTTCCCGAAGATTTTTATTTTTACAGAAAGATATGGGATGAGGGAGGGAAAAAAGCATACGATCAAATATGCGCATCACTTATGGAGGGCGCTGATAAGATAGTTATGTCTATAGCTATTTCCAAAGACGATATTGATAAGCTTTATTATTCCATTTTATACGATCATCCGGAGCTTTTTTGGGTAGATCTTACTTTAAGCTATTCTTATAACCAGGATGGTATCGTTACCGAGTTAAAGCCTCATTATTATGATTATAGTATCGAATCAGCAAAATCTGAGGTTGCAAATGCCACTAACGGTGTACTTAACGCTATGTGGGCACTGGGAAGTGATATCGATAAAGTTAAATATGCCCACGATTATCTTTGCAATCACATCACATATACTCACAATAACTATGATCAGAGTGCGTACAGCGGATTTACCATGGGACAGACAGTATGTTCCGGATATTCAAGATGCTTCCAGTACATGATGCACAAAATGGGTATTCCCTGTTCTGTAGTAGTAGGAGATGCCGGAGGAAATCATTCATGGGATATGGTTGAGCTTGACGGTGAATATTACATGATGGATGTTACCTGGGACGATCCCGATGACGGAACATATACATACAATTATTTCAATATAACAGGATCTGATATGGCCAAGGATCACGTAATAGGTAATAATGACTTGATGATTTCAACACGTTTACCTGCAGCAAACGGTACATATTACAGCTATAACAATTATTTCGGCGGTAATGCATACGGTACCGATTTTTCTGCAATTAACAGTACTCCCGCTCCTGCTCCTGCTGAAAACGCAGCTGCTCCCGAGCCTGCAGAGAGCCAGACTCCTGTAGCTGATACAACCGATAATTATACCGAAGATTACAGTGATGATACCTATATCTACGAGCAAAACACCGGAGAACAGGGGTGGTACAACGCACTTAATCCCGATTGGACAAAGGATGATTGGAGCTGGGATGATGATATCGAAAGCTGGTATATCATAGATGATGAAATGGGAGCTACATATATTTATATAGAGGAATATGACCAGTTTGCAGTTTATGACAACGGAAGCGATATTATGTATTATTACGACAAAGAGTCCGGAGAATGGATTGCCGAGTAACAGTATTTACACAGAATTGATTTAGGAGAATATAAAGTAATGCAAAAAAGAGTGGGATTTATTAAAAAGGCACTTGCGGTGATAACTTCCGCAAGCCTTTGCCTTTCACTTTCAGCCTGCGGAGATTTAGAGGACTGGGATGAAGGCGAATATGACGAGGAATACCTCGAAGATGAAGAGGGCGGTTTCTTTGACGACTGGGATTCCGAAGAGGGCGATCACGAAACTGATTATGATGGCGGCAGCAACTATGATTCAAATGGCGCAGGTTCTATAGGAACTATTTCCGAAGACGGAAGCTGGACCATATTTGTATATATGTGCGGAACCGATTTGGAATCCTTTAACTCTATGGGAACCGGAGATTTCGAGGAAATGCTTAACGCCGACGGTTCGGACGATGTGAAATTTGTTGTCCAGACCGGAGGAACACAAAGCTGGAATAATGATTTTGTAAGTGCCGATGCTAACCAAAGGTTCGTCGTAAATTACGGTGATATAAGTAAGGTTGATGAGCAGAGTATTTCCGGAATGGGAAAAGAGGAGACTCTTACCGATTTTGTCAGCTGGGGAATGGCCAATTACAAATCTGATCATAACGGACTCATTTTCTGGGACCACGGCGGCGGAAGTATTTCCGGAGTATGTATGGATGAGCTTGACAATTATGACACCTTGTCGCTTAGAGAAATCGGAAACGCGCTTGGAGCTGCCTCGCTTTCCGCAAAGTTTGATTTTATAGGCTTTGATGCATGTCTTATGGGAACTGTTGAGACAGCAAATATACTTGAGCCCTACGCACTTTTTATGTACGGTTCAGAGGAGACAGAGCCGGGTTCGGGATGGGATTATTCCGCTATAGGAAGCTTTCTTTCACAGTATCCCGGAGCGGACGGAGCTGCACTTGGACAGGTTGTTTGCGACAGTTTTTTAAAGGCTTGTGAGGAACAAAACGATGACGATCTTACGACTCTTTCGGTCGTTGATTTAAGTAAAATGAGTGCTCTTGTATCAGCGTTTGATGAGTTCTCGGGTTCTTTATGCGCAGCATCGGGCGACGAAGCTACCAGAGCGTCTATCATAAGAGCAATCGAAAGTTCTGAGAACTTTGGCGGAAACAATAAATCAGAGGGCTATACCAATATGGTTGATATGGCTGCAATCCTTTCTAACTGTTCCGAATACGCAAGCGGCGCAGATACTGTTAAATCAGCTTTGCAGGATGCGGTTATATATTCCGTCAGCGGAAGCAACCACAAAAATGCCGGCGGACTTGCCATGTATTATCCTTTAAGCATTCAGGGATCAAATGAACTTGATATTTTCGGAGATATTTCCGTCTGTCAGAGCTACAGCGATTTCCTTAGCTGTAAAACCGAAGGATATGAAGGCGGCGGAGCCGTTATTTCCGGAGAAGAGACCGGTGAAAGTTCTGTTATCACATTTGTAAACGAGCCCGGAATCAATGAGGAAGGCATCTATGGATTCAAACTTGATACAAACGGTATCAATGCGGCAGCAGATGTATATGCTATTGTTTACGAGCTTACTCCCGAAGGGGATGCGCTTATAGAGCTCGGCGAGACCTATGATGTAGCCGGCGACTGGGATACCGGTGCTTTCTATGATGCTTTCGACGGATATTGGCTATCGCTTCCTGACGGACAAAATCTTGCAACATATATTGTAGAGGTTACCGACGACAGCATTATTTACACCTCTCCCATACTTTTAAACGGCAATGAGACAAACCTGCGTGTTAAGCAAAGTATTGATAGCGGAGAAACATCAATCGAGGGTGCGTGGGATGGAATAGATGAGCACGGTTCTGCCGCAAGGGAGATAATAAAGCTTAAGGACGGCGATATCATAATCCCTGTGTATTATGCATACGCACTTGAAGGTGATGATGAATACGCCTACGAAGGAGCCGAATATACGGTTTCGGGCGACACATCCGTTTTATATGGTATAATGGAAGACGGTGATTACCTCTATTCATTTAACATAGACGATATTTACGGAGATTATTATCTTGCGGACCCTGCCGTATTTAATGTAAATGGTGAGGAAATCAGCTTTTATACAGAATAGTTTTTTGGAGAGAGAAAGTTGAGCTATATAAAAGTTCCTGCCGTACAAGACAAATTAAAAAGAGCAGAGGCTGATTACAGGGCTGTGATTATAATGGCTTCCACAGGATGGGGAAAGAGCGCGGCGGTTAAAAATTTTTACAAATATAAAAATCCGCTTATGCTTACCGTCTCTGACGGAAAGCTTTCCTCAATGCCCAATATCTATCAGATGAGGAAAAACATAATTATTGTCGATGACTTGCAGGAACTTGATGACAAAGAATCCATTGGTTATATAAGAGATATTCTGCGTTTTGACGGAGTTCAGGTTGTTTTGATAACAAGGGGGATGTTCCCGAAATATCTTTTCGATATGGAGATGGATCTGGATTTTGTGAGAATCACCGAAAAGGATTTTTATCTGGATAGGGCAGAGGTATCAGAGTATCTTGAGAGCGTGGAAGTCCGTGTAAAAGATGATGTGGTGGACAAGGTGTGGAGGGAGTCTTTGGGCTACCCGAGAGCATTGTTTTACTATGCCGACAGACTTGAACTCGGAGAGAATTTTTCGGAGGATATGAATCGATATGTCTGGCACGAAGTGTTCAGATATTGGGATGAGGCATTTTTAGATAAAGTAAGCGAGGAATTCAGAGAGTTTGTCCTAACCATATGTCCTTATAAGTATTTCAGTGACGAATTGGTAAAAGTCCTATCAGGCGGTGTGACCATTACGAGAATGGCCGAGTATTGCAGGAATATTACCGGCAGATTTTTCCATGGTCCCGAGATGATAAACGGTGAGGAATACTATTATATTGGTGACAAATTCAAGGAGTATCTTTTATGGAAAAGAAATCTTTCCTGGAGCGATGAAAAAAACAAAGAAAACTTTTTGACTGCGGCTGCCTGGTATGAGGAAAAGGGTGATACACCCAATGCTCTGTACTGTTATAAACAGGCGGACTGCGAGGATAAGATCAAGGAACTTCTTATAAAAAATGTCACTACCCACCCCGGAATCGGGCACTATTTTGATACGAAGGAATATTATCTGGCGCTCCCCGAGGATGAAATAAAAAAAAGACCGCTTCTTATAGCCGGAATGAGCATGATGTGCGATCTCATAATGGAGCCTGAACAGTCAGAATACTGGAGGCAGGAACTGATTAAATATGAGAAGGACGAAAATAACAGTAAAGAACTCAGAAAAGAAGCGAGAATACGTACCGCATATTTGAATATAGCGCTACCGCACAAGGGAACAAAGGGTATTTTGACCATTATGAAAAACGTCTTTACCCTTATAAGAAACGGTGATATATCATTGCCGGAAATGTGTGCTACGGGAAATGCCGCATCAATTATGAACGGCGGACTTGATTTTAGCGAGTGGTCAAAAAGCGATAATCAGATTGCAAAATTTATGGGACGTCCCTTGGAGGTGATGCTCGGAAAATTTGGAAACGGACTGGTTACGTTAGCTCTTGCGGAAAGCGGCTTTGAGAAAGGTACCATGTCACCCTACGAAGTGACCACAAGGTGCGGAAACGGTTACGAGGATGCTTTGCACGGCGGAAAAATTGAGATGGGTTTTGTCGCTGTCGGAATAATGGTGAGACAGCATATAATTGAGGGGCAGTATCCTTCCGCGAAAAGAGTGCTTGCCTCGTTTAAAGAAAAAGCTTATGCCGAAAATGCAACTCAGCTGTATCAGAATATTGCCGCTATGGAGGTCTGGCTCTCGTTATACGGCGGCAAGACCGATATGATTGATGAGTATCTTTCAAAGCTTCCGAGCGAGAGAGTGGATTTTTGTATTACGGACAGATACCGTTATATGGTTAAGATAAGGTGTCTTATCGTGGAGGAGAGATTCTACGAAGCACTTGAGCTTGCCAATTTCCTCGGCGTTTATTATGAGAAATACGAAAGGTATTTCCTGCGTATAGAAAATGAGTTTTTAAAGGCTGTGATTCTGTACCGGATGGACGATGAGCATTGGAAAGACCATATTACTAACGGCTTAGAGTATGCGCGAGAGTATCATTTTGTAAATATTCCCGCTATGGAAGGAGGAGCAGTGCTTCCTCTTTTCAAAGAATTGGAGAAGGAAGATTCCTCTTTAAATACCGGTGATGAATTCTACAAGACGGTCATCTCTGTCACTCAAAAGGTAGCAAGCGCATATCCTGATTATCTAAAATATATTTCAAAAGAAAGAGTGGAGCTTACTTCCAGAGAGATGGAAATTTTAAGTATGCTTTGCGAGGGTAAATCCACCGATGACATATGCGAAGAGTGCGGCATATCTTACAGCGGTCTAAAAAAGCACAACAGAAATATATATAAAAAGCTCGGTGCCGCAAACAGAGCCGAAGCGGAAAGAAAAGCACAGTGGCTGGGTCTGTTCCACAGGGGATAAGGAATCCTGACTTATATGGTTTAATTAATTTTTTTACAGCTTCATAAAAGGACTTTGACAGTCTCGTAAGAGAATTGCCGAGGCGGAGAGGAGGACGCTATGAAATGGAAACAAAATGTAAGCTTCGAAGAGGGCGATAAGCTTATAGCGGTTATCAACAACAACAAAATACCGATTCCCGAGTCTGACAGGTATATAGCTGAGCTTATGCTTGCGGGAATAAGTGAAGATGATATGCTCCTCGATATCGTTTCCAAAAAACTTGAGGGAGACGAACTAAAGGCGGGACTTAGGCTTGCACAGTTTGTGGAGGACTATTCATTGCTATTGGAAGAGGGAGAAAAAAGCTCCGTATTTGAGACCTGAGATTAATAATAACCCTGGGGCTGCCTTAAAAAATTGTAAGGTAGCCCTAGGGTTACTTTTTTTTCGGAAAAACAGGAGATATACTTTAAAATGTAAAACGCGGAATGCGTAAAATTTTATTTCATTTGGAGGTTATTATGGCTTTTGGATTTAAGATGAAAAAGGTAGTTACAAAAAACGAGTACACTCCCGAGGAACTCTATGAGGCAATAAAGGATCATGAGTTCACTCCCGGAAAACCTATGTGGGTTAAGCATGCATTTACAAATATTATCTGCTTCCCCGAGGTTGACAGACAGAATCAGGTTCAGATCCTTCCCGCATTTATGGCCGGAAACGGTAAAAAGGGAAACAAGTGGAACATTCAGAAGGCAGAAGCTGCAGGAACAGAGAATGTTGTAAAGAATGCCGCAATCGGATTTATAACCGATGGTTGGGGTAACCTTGGATCACTCGGCGGAAAGAACAGCAAGCTTTGCGAGCAGCAGGTTGAAGCTGTGGCAAAAGAGCTCGGAGAGATGGATATCTAATATAAAAACCAAAGATATGGATATTTGGTATAAACAAAGAGATGAAAATCTAATATAAAAATCGGAGAGATTATATAATGGAAAACAATAACGAAACTAAAGAAAAGAAGGGATTCTTCCCTTGGCTTAATGAGAGCCGCCTGGAGATGTTTGTGGCTATTTTTCTTGGCATTACAGCACTCCTTACCGCATGGGCTACCTGGATCGGCTCACTTCACGGCGGCAATCAGGCGACAAATTATACCACCAGCAACAATATTTCCGCAGACGGAAACTCAAGATGGAATGAGGCTTCACAGCAGTATATGCAGGACCTTATGGTTTGGAACAGTATCGTAGACTACCAGACTGAACTTGAGATTGCCGAAATGGAAGGTGATACAGAAAAGGCTGAGCTTATCCAGTCAAAGATAGATATCCTTATCTATGACAGCTGCAGCGAAGAGTTTGTAGAGGCTATCGAGTGGGCATTTGAACAGGATGAATGGGCTAGTCCTTTTGACATGGAAGGATATATTGACAGCTATTATGCGGAGGCACAGGAAGTGCTTGATGAGGCAGAGGCTTATCTCGAACAGGGCCAGGAAGACAACTCCAACGGAGACAGATTCGGCCTTGTAACCGTAATTTTCTCACTTGTGCTTTTCCTTCTTGGTATTGTCGGAATATTTAAGAATATCCCCAATCGTAAGATTGTATTTTTGGTATCCGTACTTTTCCTTGTTGTCGGAACCATTTACATGTTTACCATTCCGCTTCCTTCAGGATTTACGCTCTAATCCGTTAACGGAGTGTTTGTATTTTTAATTCCTTTGTATGGGCAAAAACGGAAAAGCTCCCGCATGTTTCGGGAGCTTTTCTGCGGGGCCTGTAGAAATTTAAAAAAATATAAAATTAAATGTTGACAACATGAAAGTATTTTAGTAGAATAGCACTTGTCCGTTGGAAAACAGCGAACGAAATGCGATAGTAGCTTAGTTGGTAAAGCGCCACCTTGCCAAGGTGGAGACCGCGGGTTCGAGCCCCGTCTATCGCTCTTTTTTTATGCCAATTTTATTAGTATTATTGTTTGAAATCATGCCGCTTTTTTAAAAGCGGCTTTTTTGTTGAAAAAACTCAAAAATTTATCTTGTAAAACATCTTAAAAATTTATTAAGGCTCTTGCCATAGCATGTTTGCCATGATATATTGAATGTAGTTTTAAAAACTACATAAAGAGGTTTTTAAAAACTTTTTCAATAAAGATACTTGTTATAGAAAGAGGAAAGCGTATGACTACAAAAGAATTAAACTCATTTTTTAAGGCACATCTTGTTCCTAAAAAGCTGTATAAAGTGGGCGGAAAACAGAATAAGCGTATTTGCCTCGAAAAGAGCGGAAACGGATTTGATATCTATTTTTGCGACAATAACAAAAAAATCGGTCTCATCCATGTAAAGACCGAGTTTGAAGCATGCAAGGTTATGAAGGAAGAAATCAGAAAAATGATGGTTTCCCTCTACGGAATTACCTGGGCTATGCAGTATTAATCCAAAACGGCGATTTTGTGGAATTTTTTTGGAATTTTATTAAAAACTACAAAATGTTGTAGTTAGAGACATATTATAATACAAAAATTAGATTAAGTATGATATACTAATAGGCATAAAAGATTAATTTCTTTTATGTCTATTTTTTCTTGAAAAAAAGAGAGGAAAAGCTATGAAGTTAATTTTTATCGGCGCCGATCATCAGGTAACCGGAAGCTGCCACTATCTTGAAGTAAACGACAAGCATATCCTTGTCGATTACGGTATGCAGCAGGGTACACAGATTTTTGAAAATGCACCTCTTCCGGTTCATGAATCTCAGATTGATTATGTGTTTTTGACACATGCCCATGTCGATCACTCCGGACTTTTACCCCTTTTGTATGCAAAGGGATTCAGGGGCCAGATATTCGCGACGGACGCAACCTGCGATCTGTGCAGTATAATGCTCAGAGACTGTGCGCATATTCAAATGCAGGAAGCGGAGTGGAAACAGCGAAAAGCAAAACGAAGCGAGCAGAACGCATCCATAGAGCCTTTATATACTTTAGAGGATGCCGACGGAGCCATAAAAAGACTTGTACCCTGCCACTACGATACCGATGTGGAGGTATGTGACGGCGTAAAGATTCGTTTTACGGATATCGGACATCTTTTGGGTTCTGCCTCTATAGAGGTTTGGCTTACCGAGGGAGATACTTCCAAAAAGATAGTTTTTTCCGGAGATATAGGAAACAAGCACCAGCCTCTTTTAAGGGATCCCATTCCGACCGCAACCGCGGATTTTGTGGTTATGGAATCCACCTACGGCGACAGACTGCACTCTACCGAAAAGCCCGATTATGTCGGAGAGATAGCAAAGGTTATCCAGGAGACCTTTGACAGAGGAGGAAACGTTGTAATTCCTTCATTTGCTGTCGGCAGGACCCAGGAGCTTTTGTATTTTATCAGAAAGATAAAAGTTGGAAAACTCATAAAGGGTCATGACAATTTCCCCGTGTATGTGGACAGCCCCATGGCGGTGGAAGCCACCGAGGTGTTCCAGGAAAACAGAAGTGAATGCTTTGACGAGGAAGCTCTAGAGCTTGTCAGAGACAATATTAATCCTATCTCTTTTTCGGGACTTAAGCTTACTATCACAAGCGATGAGTCAAGAGAGATCAACTTTATCGACACACCAAAGGTTATTATTTCCGCGTCCGGTATGTGCGAGGCGGGACGTATACGCCATCATTTAAAGCACAACCTGTGGAGAAAGGAATCCACAATTCTCTTTGTCGGATATCAGGCAAACGGAACCTTGGGAAGAGCTATTATTGAGGGCGCAAAAGAGGTTAAGCTTTTCGGTGAGACCATTAGTGTAAATGCCCAAATCAAGCAGGTTGCCGGACTTTCGGGACACGCTGATAAAAACGGTCTTATCGAATGGATAAATGAATTTGAAGAAAAGCCAAAAAAGGTATTTATAGTTCATGGTGAAGATTCTGTTGCAACATCTTTTGCCGAGACATTGAAGATAGAGTACGGCCAGAGAGCCTATGCACCTTACAGCGGATCTGTTTTTGACCTCGGAGCAAACCGCTTTACTTATGAGGCGATGCCTGTTAAGGTTGAAAAGAAGACGCCTATTACAAACGGTGTATATGCGAGACTTGTTTCTGCCGGCCAGAGACTTATGGCTCTTATCAAAAAGCTTGAGGGCAGACCTAACAAGGAAATCGGCAAATTTGCAGATCAAATCAATTCCATGTGCGACAAATGGGATAACTGATTATATAAAAAAAGGACAATTAACATGGCTAAAGTTATTATCATTGAAGAGACTACCAAAAACCCGATCACACTTATGGGACAGCGCGCAGGAGTATGCTGGGGCGCCAATATAGAGGATGCGGAGAAAAATTATAAGAGAGGCCTCGATTGCATCATATCGGGCCATCACAGAGTTATGGAATATGTGAATGTTGAGATGATTCTTGACGGATATTCCGCCCGCGTTATCAGAGAGTGGTACACTCATATAGGCGGTGCTCCCACAAGACTTCAGGCAAGCACCAGGTATATAAAGTATGAGGATTTCAAATATGTCCTTCCTCACACTGTAGAGAAAAACTTGGAAGCTAAGGCTGTCTATGAGGAAACTATGAAAACCATAGCGGAGTCTGCGGCTAAGCTTGAGAATGAATTCGGTATTCCCAGAGAGGATGCTGCTATGCTTTTACCTCTCGGAATGGAGACCAAGATCGTTGACAAGAGAAATCTCAGAAATCTTATCGAAATGTCGCATCAGAGAATGTGTACCAGAGCTTTTTGGGAGTACAGAGAGCTTATGCGCGATCTTTGCAACGCATTAAAAGAGTATTCCGAGGAGTGGGCATATCTTGTGGATCACTATTTCATGCCCAAATGCGATGTAAATGGTTATTGCACAGAGAAAAAAAGCTGCGGACGCCGCCCTAAAAAAGAGGATTAATATTTATGAATATTGTTGCTGCGGTAGACAACAATTGGGCGATAGGCAACAAGGGAGATCTGCTTGTAAGGATTCCGAACGATCAAAAGCAGTTCAGACTTTTAACCACCGGAAAGGTAGTGGTGCTGGGCAGAAAGACTTTGGAGACGTTTCCGCAAAAGCAGCCGCTTCCCAATCGTACCAATATTATTTTGAGCAAAGACAAAAATTACAAAGTAAAAGGTGCCACTGTTATTAACTCGATTGAGGATCTTTTTACTGAGTTAAAAAAATACAAGAGCGAGGATGTCTATATTATAGGCGGTGAAAGCATTTATAATCAGCTTTTGCCATACTGTGACACTGCACACATCACTGCCATAGATTACGAATACGAAGCGGATTCTTATCTAAAAGATCTCGAAGCGGATCCCGAGTGGATAAAGACCGCCGACAGTGATGAAATTACATATTTTGACTTATCTTATTCTTTTGTGAGATACGAAAGGGTTAAACCGAAATAAAAAACTGCGAAAATTGGCTAAATTCGGTTTATTGACTTTTGGCACTCCTAGTAAGATAATCATATCTAAAGATGAAATTTCCCACAATTTCAAATGATTACGAAAGAAGGACACTTTGATGGAAAAGAAGAACATTGATTGGAGTAACCTTGGATTTGGCTATGTTCCTACCGATTACCGCTATGTATCTGTATACAGGGACGGTAAGTGGGACGACGGTGAGATTACCACCGATGCCAATATTACACTTAATGAGTGCGCAGGTGTATTTCAGTATGCACAGACCGTTTTCGAAGGCCTTAAGGCATACACCACCGAGGACGGACACATTGTTACATTCCGCCCCGATTTAAATGCGGACAGACTTAACAGCTCAGCGGCTCGTCTTGAAATGCCCGTGCTTCCCGAAGGAAGATTTATTGAGGCTGTCACAAAGGTAGTCAAGGCCAATGAAAATGTTGTTCCCCCTTACGGAAGCGGAGCTACTCTTTACATCAGACCTTATATGATGGGTACTAATCCTGTTATAGGTGTTAAGCCTGCGGAAGAATACATGTTCAGAGTATTCACCACACCTGTAGGTCCTTACTTTAAGGGCGGTGTAAAGCCTCTTACCATCAAGGTAAGTGATTTTGACCGTGCGGCACCTCGCGGAACCGGACATATCAAAGCCGGACTTAACTATGCAATGAGCCTTCATGCAATCGTTACCGCGCATGCTGAAGGATTTGACGAAAACATGTATCTCGATCCCGGTACCAGAAGCAAGGTAGAAGAGACCGGCGGAGCAAACTTCCTCTTTGTAACAAAGGACGGAACAGTTGTAACTCCCAAGTCGGACAGCATCCTTCCTTCAATCACCAGAAGAAGCCTTGTCTATGTAGCGAAGGAGTATCTCGGACTTAAAGTAGAGGAGAGAGAAGTATTCTTTGACGAGGTTAAGGATTTTGCAGAGGCAGGACTTTGCGGAACTGCAGCCGTTATTTCACCTGTAGGAAAGATAGTAGATCACGGAAAAGAGATTTGTCTTCCCAGCGGCATGACCGAAATGGGACCTACTACCAAGAAACTCTATGAGACTTTAACCGGCATTCAGATGGGTCGTATCGAGGCACCTAAGGGCTGGATTCACGTTATCGAGTAATCTGCTAATAATTTTATACAAAAAAAACATGAAGGTCCGGGCTACGGTTGGTCAATCAATCGTTGCCTAGACCTTTTTATTTTGGTATAATTAAAGTTGCGGTAGTTTGCATACTTCCGTAATAGTTTGTAGACGGCGGGGAATCCGATGCGGGATATAATCAGCAGGATTTTAGATGGAAATTACATACAAAATACCGGCTCCCTTAACTGCCAGCTTTCAAAGGTTGAGATAGAGGTATCCTGTGATTGCGATTACGAGGGTTCCTTTAGAGTGTTCACATCCGACGGAAGTGTGGCGGATGCTTTTGTTATCTCATCCGACCTTAGGATGGAAGTACTTAATCCTGAGATTGCGGGCACAGAGATGATTGTTTCATATCATTTCCACGGAGATTTATGCAAACCGGGCGATGAGATAAAGGGGTATTTCAGCATTATAAGCGATCATGGTGAATCGTCCGTTCCCTTTGATGTACGCATTGAACCCGGAGAGTTGGAATCCTCAGCGGGCCGTATCAGAAATTTATTCAGCTTTGTGAATCTTGCAAAAGATAATTGGAACGAAGCCATTGACTTATTTTATTCACCCAAATTTAAGGGAATACTCAGCGGAAGCGACGAGTATTTCATGGGAATGTATCTAGCACTTTCTGCCAATCCCGGCAACTCTCAAAATCTTGAAGAATTCCTACTCGGCACAGGAAAAAAGCCGAAGGTCGAATATTTTTACGAGAAGAAAACTTTCGAGACAGCCATCTTGGGCGTTGAATATTCAGAGCGCCTGGCTGAGAGAGAAATCGAAATCCTCAGAAACGGATGGAGTTACTCGAATATAGATATAGAAATTGAAGGGGACTTTTTGCTCACAAGGAGAGAAGTCCTCAGTGATACCGATTTTACCGGAAATGTATGCACTTTAAAGCTGTTTATAGATACCGACAAATGCTTAAAGGGTAGAAGAGAAGGCAGAATAATCCTTAAAAATAATTTTGCCCGCCTGGAAATCCCCGTGGTCGTTAAAGGACGTTCCGAGGTCATTACGCAAAAAGCCACCAGGTCAAAGGCGATTCTTCTTGAGACCATCACGAGGGATTATATTCTCCGCGGACTTGGACTCATGGATGAGCACGAGTGGTTCAAAAAGACCGGTGAGACCGTAGAAAAGTTATCCGCTCTTGCCGGAAACGATGTCTATGTAAGATTATTTAAAGCAAGACTTTTATGCATAGAGGAAAGGCATAACGAGGCAGGATGGCTTGTTGATCAGGCTGCGGAGATAATCGAGCACGATGAGAGGGAGGGATCCCTTAAAGGGGAAAAGCTTTTGGAGGCATATGCTTATCATTGGCTTACCGCCTCTTTAGTCAAGCAGGATAAAGAATTCACCAAGGTTGCCGCTACTAAGGTTGAGGCAATTTTGAAAAAAGCACCTTCCAACTGGCAGATTGGCTTTATAGCTTTGCTGCTTCCCACCACATATAATGCAAACACCTATACAAGGTGGAGTCTTTTGGAAAAACTTTTTGAGGCCGGAAGCCGAAGCGCGGTTATATACTACGAGGGTATAAAAACCTTGAATGAAAATCCCATGGTCGCCAAAAAGATGGATTCATTTCTCATCCAGACCGTGTATTTCGGCGCAAAAAGAGGCGTTGTAAATCAAAAATGTCTCGAGATGGTTCTTTCTTTTTCACAGAGGACCAAAACCGGAAACAATGTGCATATTCATATGCTCGAGCTTTTGTATGAGCAGTATGACGATATAAGGATTTTACAGGAAATATGTGCACAGCTGATATACGCAAATCGTATTGATAAAGTTGCCAATGCATGGTACAGGAAAGCTATAGAAAAGGACATAAAACTTACCGGACTTTTTGAGTATTTTATCCAGTCTATAGATTTGGACGCTGACGAGGACATCCCACTTGTTGTGCTTATGTATTTCGGATACAGAAATAATCTGGGTGCAGACCAGCTGGCATATTTTTATTACTACATCATCACTCATAAGGATAAATACGAGGAACTTTATGAAGCAAGCATTGCCAATATGGAATTTTTCGCAAATGCGGAGATTGCAAAGGGCAATGTAAACAAACATTTGGCAGTTATTTATTCTGATGTTTTTCGCCCTGACCTCATCAGCAGGCAGCAGGCGATACATATATCAAATATCCTTTTCTCGAAATGGGTAGTTTGTGAGAGAAAAGATTTCGAAAGAGCCTATGTATATCAAAAAGGATGCATATCGCCTTTCGTATATGAACTTAAAGAAGGTGAGGGAGCCGTATGCGCATACGGCAGAGGATATATCATTGTATTTGAGGATTCAAAGGGCAACAGATATATCAATTCGGTTAAGTTTTCCGAAACAGATCTCATGCCGATGTCAAAATATCTCCAGGTTGTTACGAACCTTGTCTGGGACAACGAGAGACTTAATATGCATATTGTGGGAACGGGGAACAGCACTGTTACCGTTACATCCGGAAATGTGTCAAGATTTATGCAGCTTGGCGAATCGGAGAAGATAAGACCGTACATCAGACGAAATATGCTTACTTTGGCTATGGAGTATTACAGTAATCACGATGATGAAAACTCCTTCTCAAGATGCTTTAGAATGTTAGGAAGTGAGGGACTTACCGCTGAGCAGATGGGAAGACTTTTCCCTCATCTGTACAGATTCGGATATATGGAGGTTATCAGAGATTGGCTGATCAGATTCGGTCCCTATTTTGTCGGTAAGGTAAATCTCAAGAGATTCCTTGACAGGGAGATCAAAGAAATCGGCAAAGGAGACGGAACTTACGACGAGAGTGCATATGAAAATTCCATGCTCGCAGCTGCCATCCATGTATTTAGAGAGAACAATGCGGACTCACTCATATTAGAGTTCCTTGCAAAGAATTTTAGAGGCTCTTCCAGGGAACTTGTGGAAATCAGAAAAGCCCTAAAGGAATACAATTTACCTCTGATAGATATAGACAGGCGGATTATTACAAGACATCTTCACAGTGATATGTACATCCCTGAGATAAATGAGATCGCAAAGGAATGCGTCTTATATGATCCCACCGCGGATATATCAAGAGCTGTAATAATACAGGCTTCATACAGATATTTGGCCGGAAGAGCGGCAGAGGATAAGAATATCAACGAAGCGATAGCGTCGATTTACAGGAGTAAACTTGAAGTTGCGCTCCCGTCGAGACTTGCCTTTTTAAAGTATTATTCCGAGAGACCGTATGAGATGGATGACGAAGCCGAAGAGATAGTGATCGCTTTCTTAAAGACTGAGATAAGAGACAGAATATATCTTGGCTTCTTTAAAAAATTCCTTGGTCCCGGGGTATTTAAAAATCCCCAAAACAAGGCTAAGTGCGATATTATCCTCGGAGAGATACAGGACCGCACCATTATAGATTATCGTATTAAATCCGGAAAGAGCGCTAAGATTCATTACGTATATGAAAACGGAAATACTGAGTCTTATGATTACGCTTCGGAAAATATGAGAGAAGTATGCGGCGGTATTTGTTTTAAAGATTTCATTTTATTTTTCGGAGAGACTCTTCAGTATTACATTACGGAAGAGGGCGATGACGAGGCGTCACTTTCCGACAACGGACAGGTTTCTTGTAACAACACTATGGGAAACGACAAGAAAAACCTCTATATGCGCATAAACGATATGCTTATAAGCAATACAACCAAAGACTACGGAAGATTTGACAGCCAATATGAGGACTATAATCTCCGCAGATACATGAACGAAGAATTATTCAGACTGTTGTAGGAGTAGTACCAATGATCAAGTTGCCGGGCTTTATGTCGGGAGGTAACAATAAAATATTTGTCGGCTTTAACATTGGAGATAATTTTTGCCAGATCAGTTTTTCACATGACGGCAAAACCGTGGAGACCGTATCGCTCACAACAGGTGAAGAGGATTACAATATTCCCACGGCCCTTTGTAAACGCGAAGGCGTTAACCAATGGTTCTACGGAAGAGAAGCTATAGAACACGCAAAGGATGAAGACGGAATACTTGTGGACCATTTGCTTACTTTGGCAAGACGCGGTGCTCCTATATTGGTGGATCAGGTGCCTTACCAGCCGGTGTCACTCCTCGCTTTGTATATTAAAAGATGTATGTCGCTTGTAACAGCGGTGTATTCCGACAGAGTTGCCGGAGTGCTCTTTACCGCGGAGAACCTCACATACGAGAACATAGGCGTATTAAAAGAAGCAGTTTCACTGCTTAAATTAAAGACCGAAAAGATATATTTCCAGAGCAGGATGGAGAGCTATTATCATTTCATGACTCACCAGCCCGATGAACTCTGGAGAAACGGAAGCATACTTTTAGAGTATGAAAATGATGAGATAACGGCATACCGCATGGAATCGAATTTCGGTACGATTCCCGTGGTCGTCTATATTGATGAAAAGCACTATCCGATGCCTGGAGGCAGCAGGGATAATTCATCCGATACGGATTACGAACTTATTCAGCTTGACCGTACTTTTATGAATATAGCCAAGGAAGCCTGCGAGATAGAAGATACCACAAGTGTATTTTTGATCGGTTCCGGATATGATGATGTATGGATGAAGGAATCAAAAAAATATCTTTGCAGCAAATACAGGGTATTTCAGGGTTCCAATTTATACAGTAAGGGTGCCTGCTACGGACTTATAGACAGAAATCTTTCACAGCCCATAGAGAAAAAGAATATATTCCTCGGCAATGATAAATTGACGGCGAATATCGGTATGAATATTCTAAACCAAAATGATGAGACGTATTTTGCAATACTTGATGCCGGAGTAAGCTGGTATGATGCAAACGAAACCTTTGAGTTTTATATTCAGGACGGGGATTATATTGAGTTTATTATCCGCTCTTTGGTGGGTGCGGGCGACAGAATCGCCAGAATAACACTCGATGATTTTTCAATGAAGATCACAAGGCTCAGATGTAAGCTTTATATGGAAAGTGAAAAGATTCTTATAGCTGAGATCGAGGATCTGGGATTCGGAGAGTTCAGACCATCTACCCATAAAATCTGGAGAGAAGAGATTCCAATCCAGTAATTTTTGAAAGGATTGACCTTAAGTAAAATGCGTGTAACCATTTCAGTAGGAAAATACGCGAAAACTCCATATATTATTCCGGGACTGGATGCTCCTGTATACTGTGTTGAGGAGCTTTGCTATCTGCTTGGTGAAAACGCTGTACTTGTGGACAGGTCCATTATGAACAGATCCTTGGCGGAGTGGGTTGAATATGAGTGCAAGCTCCCGGAACTGGCTACGCAGATGCATGCCATTATCCAAAGACAGGGTTCCGTCAGCACATTTGTATGTCTGATAATGGAATACACCGGACTTCAGGATATGTATTATATCGATTCTGTGAGAAAGGTATTAAAGAAAAACACCGGTCTTTCCGCTATAGAAAGGCACAAAAGCCAGATCGATTACCTTGTGTCCAAGAAAAAATATGTATCTGCTGTAAGAGGCTACAGCGCTTTAATAGACAAGTGGAATTATGTCAGTGAAAACAATACGATGATCCTTCCGGGGATTGATGTATTGGCTGCCATATATCACAATCTTGGCGTGGCATATACGGGACTTATGCTCTATGAAAAGGCTGCGGATTCGTTTAACGAAGCTTATAAGCTTGACGGAAACAGAGAACATTTCCTGGCATTTATTGCAGCAAAGAGAATGGGGCTTTCCGACAGCGATTATATAGCTTTTGCCGCGGGAATGACCGAAAGCAGAGATGATACGCTCAGGCTTGAAAAGACCATAGAGACAATCAAAAACGATTGGGAGTCTTTGGCAGAGACACATCAGCTTAAGCTGAGAAGACAGATGAGAGATACCGACGAGGCTTATAAATACTACGAGGAAAACGACCGTATTCTTAAAGGCCTAAAAGACAGTTACAGAGAAAATGTGAGTGTATGAATATATTTAAAAAGCTTGCTTTACTGTTTTCAAAAAAGAATAACGAAGATTCAGACGACGGTTTTTTGCAGGGCCGAAACGGAGTCAATCTTTCAAACCCCGAGGACCGGAGCAGATATTTTATGGATTGCCTCGACCAGATGGAGGAATCCTCAAGAGAGGTGGAACTTCTCGCGGGAGAGTATCAGCTTGTAACGGATTATCTGACGGATGCGGATGAGATAGATGAGCTTCCTCCGGAGAAAAAAACCGAGATTGAAGCTGTGGCAAATCAGCTTACGGCTTACAGCGCCGAGATTCAAAAGTACCGTGACCGCAAAAGCAGGATGACGGATATTGAATATTACACTTTAAAAAAGCGTGAGCAGGAAGTTGAGGAAGGTATAGCAAAGATCCGCGAGGCCGAAAAGTACGGAATCGCCGTAAAGAGGGATCTAAGAAGACTGGACGGAGAGCGTCAGGCCAGACTGTACAGAAAAAGTGAAAATCAAAAGAATATGAGCAATTATAAAGGCATGGCTTATATTTTTATAAGCGCTTATATATTTTGTATGTTGCTTCTTTTGTTTTTCCAGTTTGCACTCGATTTAAATGTATTTATAGGGTATTTTCTTGCTACCGCTCTTGTGGCGATAGCCGCAGCCGTAACCGCCATAAAATATATGGATGCGGTAAAGGAATCAAAACAGATTCAGGTTGAGATAAATAAGCTTATCTCACTTCAAAATACAGTAAAGATCAGATATGTAAACAACAGAAAGCTATTGGAATATCTGTATGTCAAATATCATGTCGAAAACGGTGAGAAACTTGAAAAACTCTGGAAAGCCTATCAGCTTGAGAAAGAGGAAAGGCGCCAGTTTACAGAGGCTCAGGCACAAAGTGAATATTTCCAAAAGCATCTTGTTGAGCTTTTGTCCGGATATAGGGTAAAATACCCTGACAGATGGCTTTATCAGATAGAAGCCTTAAAGGACCAGCGTGAAATGGTTGAAATAAGGCACGAACTGATAATAAGAAGGCAAAGAGTAAGAGAGCAGATCGATTACAATAAAAAACTTGCGGAAGATGCTAAGCAGGAAATAGAAGATATTGCAAAGCTTTACCCCGAATACGCCGGAGAAATAATAGAGCTTTTGAATAGCAAAGAGGCGTAGCTAAAAACTGTAACTTGTTAACGATAACCAAAGGTTATTAATATTTTATGGAGGATTCCGAAAAAATGAAAGAAGTAAAACCCATTAAAGAAGGAAAAGTAAGAGAGATCTATGATAACGGTGACACTCTCATCATCGTTGCCACAGACCGTATCAGTTGTTTTGACGTTATTTTAAACAACACTGTTACGGATAAGGGAAAGGTTCTCACACAGATGTCAAAATTCTGGTTTGACATGACTAAGGATATTATCCCCAATCATATGGTTTCCGTAGATGTAAATGATATGCCCGAAGGATTTAGAAATTCTAAATTTGAGGGAAGAAGCATGATGTGCAGAAAGCTTACTATGCTTCCGGTTGAGTGTATTGTCAGAGGATATATCACAGGAAGCGGCTGGGCAAGCTATCAGAAAACTCAGACTGTATGCGGAATCACTCTTCCCGAAGGATTAAAGGAATCCGACAAGCTCCCTGAGCCTATTTATACTCCTTCCACCAAGGCTGAGATCGGTGATCATGATGAGAATATCTCTTATGAACAGAGCGTTGCATACCTTGAGGAGAGATTCCCCGGAAAGGGAGAAGAGTATGCTTCAAAGCTCCGTGATTACACTATCGCCCTCTACAAAAAGTGTGCAGATTATGCTCTTACAAAAGGCATTATAATTGCAGATACCAAGTTTGAGTTCGGACTTGATGAAAGCGGAAATATTGTGCTCGGAGATGAAATGCTCACTCCCGACAGCTCAAGATTCTGGCCTGCCGACGGTTATGAAGCAGGACATTCACAGCCTTCATTTGACAAGCAGTTTGCAAGAGACTGGCTCAAGGCAAATGACGGACATAACTGGACTCTTCCCGAGGATGTTGTCAACAAGACCATCGACATTTATCACAAGGGATATGAGCTTCTTACCGGCAAAAAGCTTTGATATGAAAGCTATAAAGGCTTTAATATAATAGCTGCAAAAAGATTTAATATATAAGCTGTACAAAAGCTTAGTATGCATTTGGGGATGTATTTAGGGAAGCTATGTATTATAATTTTTGATTACTTTTAGAAAGAGGATTTTTAAATGGCAACAGATGTTTATTCAAGTCCCTTGTCAGAGCGTTACGCAAGCAAGGAAATGCAGTACATTTTTTCACAGGATATGAAATTCCGCACTTGGAGAAAGCTTTGGATCGCTCTCGCTGAGACCGAGATGGAGCTTGGTCTTTCTAAGGACGGAAAGCCTGTTATCACACAGGAAATGATAGATGAACTTAAATCACATGCCGAGGATATCAATTATGATGTGGCTAAGGCTCGTGAGAAGGAGGTTCGTCACGATGTAATGAGCCATGTATATGCATACGGACAGCAGTGCCCCAAGGCAGCAGGAATCATCCACCTCGGTGCAACCTCATGCTATGTCGGAGACAATACCGATATCATAATCATGACCGAAGGATTAAAACTTGTACGTAAAAAGCTCCTCAACGTAATGAAGACCCTCGCTGATTTTGCCGACGAATACAAAAATCAGCCCACTCTTGCATTTACTCACTTCCAGCCCGCTCAGCCTACCACGGTAGGTAAGAGAGCCACTCTTTGGCTTCAGGAGTTTTGCCTTGATTTAGAGGACCTTGATCATGTGCTTTCAACAATGAAGCTTCTCGGCTCAAAGGGAACCACAGGAACTCAGGCTTCATTCCTTGAGCTCTTTAACGGTGACCACGAGACGATTGACAAGATCGATCCCATGATTGCAAAGAAAATGGGATTTGAAAACTGCTATCCTGTTTCGGGACAGACATATTCACGTAAAGTGGATACACGTGTTGCCAATGTGCTTGCCGGAATCGCAGCATCTGCTCATAAGATGAGCAATGATATCAGACTTTTACAGCATTTAAAAGAAGTGGAGGAGCCCTTCGAGAAAAACCAGATCGGTTCATCCGCTATGGCATACAAGAGAAATCCTATGAGAAGTGAGAGAATTGCGTCTCTTTCAAGATACGTGATGATCGACGCACTCAATCCCGCAATCACCTCAGCTACCCAGTGGTTTGAGAGAACTCTTGACGATTCCGCCAACAAGAGACTTTCAATTCCCGAAGGATTTCTTGCCGTAGACGGAATATTGGATCTTTGCTTAAATGTTACTGACGGACTCAAAGTATATCCAAAGGTTATCGAAAAGCATATGCTTGCAGAACTTCCTTTCATGGCGACGGAGAATATCATGATGGATGCCGTTAAAAACGGTGGCAACCGTCAGGAGCTTCACGAAAAGATCAGAACTCTTTCCATGGAAGCAGGAAGAAATGTTAAAGAAGAGGGAATGGACAATAATCTCCTTGAACTTATTGCTGCAGATCCCGCATTCGGACTTACGCTTGAAGAATTAAAGAGCTCCACTATGGACCTTTCTAAGTATGTCGGACGTGCGCCCAGACAGGTTGAAGTATTCCTTAACGAGGTAGTAAGACCTATTCTTAATGCCAACAAGGATGTACTTGGTATGACTGCTGAGATTAACGTATAATAACAATGTAATGATTTGGGCAGCTGTAAAACGGCTGCCCGAAAGTTTTGATTATAATCTATATATTTTTGATTTAGAAAGAGGATTACTAAAATGGGTGGATTTTTTGGCGTTGCATCAAAAGAGGATTGTGTGTTTGATTTATTCTTCGGAATAGATTACCACTCACACCTTGGCACCAGGAGGGGCGGAATCACCGTTTATGGTAAAGATGGATTTGAAAGAGCGATTCACAATATTGAGAATGCGCCCTTTCGAACCAAATTTGAAAAAGAAATACAAGATATGAGCGGATGGTTCGGAATCGGTTGTATCTCCGACTACGAGGCTCAGCCGCTTATAATAAGGTCTCATCATGGTACATATGCGATTTCTACCGTAGGTAAGATCAATAATATCGACGAATTAACTCAGATGCTTTTTGACCAGGGACATGTTCATTTCCAGGAGATGAGCTCCGGTGAAGTAAATGCCACTGAGCTTGTTGCCGCACTTATAAACAGCAAGGCAAATCTGATAGAAGGCATTCAGTTTGTACAGGAAGTAGTTGACGGATCCATGTCACTTCTTCTTTTAAATCAGGCAGGAATTTATGCGGCAAGAGACAGGCTTGGACGTACTCCGGTTCAGATAGGTAAAAAGGATGATGCTTTTTGTGTATCCTTTGAGAATTTTGCGTATAAAAACCTTGGATATCATGACTATAAGGAACTCGGCCCCGGAGAGATTGTGGTGCTTACCGAGAAAAACTGTATCACACTTGCAGATCCCGGAAAGGACATGAAAATCTGTACTTTCCTTTGGATTTACTATGGTTATCCCGCCAGTACCTATGAGGGAGTAAATGTTGAGCAGATGAGATATGACTGCGGAGCAAAGATGGCAAAGCGCGATAATGTTAAGCCTGATATTGTCGCCGGAGTGCCTGATTCCGGTACCGCACACGCTGTTGGATATGCTAACGAATCCGGAATACCTTTTTCCAGACCGTTTATCAAGTATACTCCTACATGGCCCAGATCTTTTATGCCTACAATTCAGAGTAAGCGCGATCTTATTGCAAAAATGAAGATGCTTGCAGTAAATGAGCTTATAAACGGAAAGAGTATCTTGCTTATTGACGATTCAATTGTAAGAGGAACTCAGCTCCGTGAGACCACCGAATATCTGTATGAAAACGGTGCAAAAGAAGTTCATATTAGACCTGCTTGCCCTCCGCTTCTTTACGGTTGTAAATATCTTAATTTCTCCAGATCCAATTCCGAGATGGATTTGATTGCGAGAAGAGTTATTGAAAGACTGGAGAATGGCAAGGTTACCGAGGAGGTTTTACAGGAATACGCTAATCCCGAATCTGAAAAATACCTTAAGATGGAGGAGGAAATTTGTAAGGAACTCAAGTTTACTTCGCTTAGGTTTAACCGCCTCGATGATATGCTTGAAGCTACCGGAATCGATCCTTCTAAACTTTGCACATATTGCTGGGACGGCAAAGAGTGATCTTTTGAAAAAATAGTAACCTATGGCAAAGAGCGATCTTTTTGAAAATAGTAAACCTATGGCAAAGAGCGATCTTTTTGAAAATAGTAATCCTATGGCAATGAGTGACATCGAATATGAGGAACTTGGATTATATGAAAGATAAATCGATAAATAACGAGAATTCATATAAAGAAAGTGAGTATAACAGGGAGCACGCCGATTATTCGGTGTGCCCTTGTTGCGGTTTTAAGACTCTTGATCCGGACGACTCGGCATACGAGATCTGCCCTGTATGTTTTTGGGAAAACGATCCTACTCAGACAAGGCATCCCGACGAGGAGGGTGCAAATCACGTAAGCCTCAATAAGGCCAGGGAGAATTATAAGGAGTTTGGTGCTTGCGATAAAAAATATTTGGAGTTCGTAAGAGAACCTTTTCCCGAGGAAATTTCCGCTGATAGCGATTTGAACGATAAAAAAGAAAGTGATGGTGGGGCAGAATGATTAGTATAATTCGTCGCTTGGAAACTTTTTTTAAACGAGAGCGAAAGGAAATTAAATCAGCCGGAATTAGATATTTAACCTGCGCCGCGGCTTTATTCGCGGCAATTTCTTTCTCAGGGTGTGCCGAGATGGGAGAGATGCTTGAGTATGCTCTCGAGGATACTGAGATTGCAGAAGATTATGATTATTCAGATGATTCTGCTGATGAATATTTTGGAAATGATACCGCAGAAAGCTATTTTTCGGATGAGTCTATAGACAGTTATTTTGGAAATGATACTGCAGAAGAATATTTTTATGATGACTCTGAAAGCGGATATTCCAACGATACGTCAGATAGCAATTACAGTGATGATACCGAAGCTGCGGATCGCAAGGAGACCCGGTATTATTTCAGAAACAGTAAGCTCTTAAAACAACACTATGAAAAGCATGGCATAGAGATGGGCTTTGATTCTGAGGAGGCTTATGAAAAAGCTGCATCTGACGTAATAAATAATCCGGACGCGCTTCACAAGGTTGAGGCAGAGGACGGGGATGATGTTTATTATGTGGAAGATACAAATGAGTTTGTCGTGCTGTCAACCGATGGTTATATAAGAACGTATTTTAATCCAAACGGCGGTAAAGCTTATTTTGACAGACAGTAATATCTATAATGGTAATGCGGTATATACATGTACCGGTGTTTTGACGGTATGTTGGTTTTGAATATAGTGTGAAGCGGAATTGCTTTACGGGACGGTGTTTTTCGAAAAGAGGGTTAAATGAAACTTAAACAGATAATAGTAAGTTTACTTGAAACGGATCTCTATAAATTTAGCATGGGACAGGCTATTTATCATAATTTCCCTTCCTATGAGACAACCTGGACTTTTAAATGTCGCAACGAGGGCGTTCATTTTGACGCCGAGATGGTTGAGGAGATAAGAGAGCAGATAAAGGCCTATTGCGACCTTCACTTCACGGAAGAGGAGCTTTCATACCTTGGGACAATATCTTGGTTTAAAAAGTCATACATTGACTTTTTAAGGTTGTGGCATCCGAGGTATGAAGATTTTATTATAGATACAAATGCCGAGTGCGGCCTTAATATAGAGACGACCGGTACCTGGCTTAATACGTCCATGTACGAAATCCCTACTTTGGCGATTGTAAATGAAGTATATTTCAGAACAAAATATGATTATGCTGAGCTTATGAAAAGCTACCTCGAAAGGCTTTCCGACAAGATTGGGTCTCTTTCGAGCGGTATGTACGATATCTCCGCGTTCAGTGAATTCGGTTTAAGAAGGCGTCTTTGCGCCGAAGCGCAGGAGATGGCCGTAAAAAAACTGGCTGAATCCAATCTTGGAAAATCTAAATTTGTCGGAACGTCAAACGTATATCTCGCAAAAAAATTTGGAGTTACACCTGTCGGAACCATGGCGCATGAGTGGATCATGTGTGTCGGACAGGGTGACCATGCACATAATCCGGCTTATTCCAACAGATATGCATTAAGATATTGGGTGAAGGAGTATGGTGTTCAAAACGGTATTGCGCTTACCGACGCTGTTTCTACAGATTGCTTTTTAAGAGATTTTGATTTGCAGTTTGCAACTCTTTTCTCCGGCGTAAGACATGATTCCGGAGACCCCATAGAGTGGGGCGAAAAGATGCTTGCTCATTATAAAGAGCTTGGGATAGATGCTACTGCTAAGACGCTCTTATTCAGCGACAGCCTTGATTTTGAAAGAGCCGATAAAATAAATAAGCATTTTAAAGGCAGGATAAAGGTTGCTTTCGGAATAGGAACCTTTATATCCAATGATACATTTGCCGAGCCTCTTAATATAGTTATGAAGACTACGGGATGTAACGGACAGGATGTTGCCAAGATATCCGACGATGCAGGAAAAGGCATGTGTAAAAATCCGGACTATGTAAAGTATCTGCAAAGATGTATAGATTGGCGAATGCAGCACGAGAACTGATATGTATGGGTGCAGGCTGCTTATAAGCCTGAGCATATATTAAAAAGATAAAGCGCAAAAGATAAAGTGCAAAAGATAAAGTGCAAAAATAAAGCGCAAAAGATAAAGTGCAAAAGAATAAGTGAGAGGATAAATATGAGCGATTTTAACGCAGCAAAAGAAAAAGACAATATCGTAAAGTGGATCCGTGACTGGTTTTCGGAAAACGGACCTAAGGCAAAAGCTGTTGTGGGGCTTTCCGGAGGAAAGGATTCAAGTGTCGTAGCGGCGCTTTTAAAGGAAGCGCTGGGCGCTGACAGAGTGCTGGGCGTATTGATGCCAAGGGGAGTGCAGTCTGATATAGATGACTCAAAGCTTGTGGTTGATACACTTGGTATACCTGCAATTATTGTAAATATCGGAAGCGCGGCGGATGAGCTTATTTCTTGCATCGAAAAATCCGAAAGCTACGGAAAAGCCAAATTGTCATGCGACGTAAAAAAAGCCGATGCAAACACAAATACTGCCGGGGAAAACAGTGAATTTAAGCTGTACAAGGATTCGCTCATAAATACGCCACCCAGGATCAGAATGAGCACTTTGTATGCTGTTGCTCAGTCACTTCCGGGCGGAGGAAGAGTTGCAAATACATGCAACAAATCCGAGGATTACGTCGGATACAGTACAAAGTACGGAGATGCGGCAGGTGATTTTTCACCAATATCGGACTTTACTGTCAGGGAAGTGCTGGCTATCGGTGAAGCACTGGGACTTCCTGATAAGCTTGTACATAAGACTCCATCCGATGGCCTCAGCGGAATGAGTGACGAGGAAAAGCTGGGCTTTACATACGAATGCCTCGACGAATATATTTTGACCGGTAAGTGCCCCGACGAAGCCGTTAAGGCTAAAATTGACAGGCTCCATGCTATAAATCTTCATAAATTAAAAGTGATACCTTCATATAAAAGAGGATAATGAAGTATGAAAATAACTGCATTAACCGAAAACACGACAAATAAGGATTGGCCCGTTGAGCACGGGCTAAGTCTTTTCATAGAGACAAATAGACATAAGATTCTTTTTGATTCGGGACAGAGCTCCCTTTTTGAGGAGAATGCTAAAAGGGCAGGAATTAACTTGAAAGATGTTGATATTTGCATCCTTTCACATGGGCATTATGACCACGGCGGTGGGCTCAGGACTTTTATGAGCATAAACGACAGAGCGTCCGTATACATGAATAAAAATGCCTTCGGTTATCATTATCATGGTGAGGAAAGGTATATAGGGCTTAACAGGGATTGGCTTAATGATGATGAGTTTTGCAGAAGAATTATCTATACTGAGGGAGTTACAAGGATAGATGATGAGCTGACTTTAAACGACGCAAAAGGATTCAAAAAGGTAATCGACATGGGAGCCGCCGGACTTTGTGTAAAGGAAGATGGCAAATTCATCCCTGAGGACTTTAGACACGAGCATTATTTATCTATAAAGGAAAATGATAAAAATGTATTGATAAGCGGATGCTCCCATCGGGGAATCATAAATATAATGAATTGGTTCAAACCCGATGTTCTTATCGGCGGTTTTCATTTTATGAAGCATGACATGGATGAAGAATTAACAGAGTACGCTAAAATTCTAGATAAATTCGATACTCAGTATTATACATGCCACTGCACGGGCAGGGACAGATACGAGTATATGCTTCCTTATATGAAAAAGCTTCATTACCTTGCAGAAGGGGATGTAATAGAGGTATAAACAGTGGACAAAGCCGTATAATTTATGGGGAATTAAATACCTTTAAAAAAATATCAAAATTATTGAAATTTAGTGTTGACTTTTTGGGGGTAAGTTTGTTATTATATTTAACGCCGCTGATACGTGGCAAACAATTAAAAAGTGTGAATGGAGAGGTATCGAAGCGGTCATAACGAGGCGGTCTTGAAAACCGTTTGTCCGAAAGGGCGCGTGGGTTCGAATCCCACCCTCTCCGCTCTGGGAGAAGGCTTCTCCTAAAATTAAATATGTAAAATATATTTAAGCATTTGGAGAAGTACTCAAGTGGTTGAAGAGACACCCCTGGAAAGGGTGCAGGTCGTTAATAGCGGCGCGAGGGTTCAAATCCCTCCTTCTCCGTCAGGATAATTATCAACTGATTATCCGCTTGTTCCTTGATAACTGAACAGCAATGCAACCCTGAAGATTCCAAAATCTTAAAACTCCATCTGAGGTTTTAAGATAAGAATAATTCAGAGAACATGATCAGAAATGATCAACCCAAATAACAGTAAATGTTATGGATAAAAGCCAGTTTATGACTGGCCTTGGATAAACTTTTTAACATGAGAGTTTGATCCTGGCTCAGGATGAACGCTGGCGGCGTGCTTAACACATGCAAGTCGAACGGACTTTATATGAAGCCTAGCGATTATAAAGTTAGTGGCGGACGGGTGAGTAACGCGTGGGTAACCTGCCGTAT